>JBBSOP010000069.1:0-14336 GCA_038259655.1 Chroococcales cyanobacterium | reverse complement strand
CTTGGCTTCCAAAGGAGTTTGCTGAGTATAATGAAAAATACTAGCAGCCGCAACTGCCGAAGCTCCTCCTTCTTTTAAGACTACAGCCATATCTTCATAACTACCAGCCCCCCCCGATGCAATCACTGGAATCGATACTGCCTGACTAACTTTTCTAGTTAGCTCTATATCATAGCCAGCCATCATTCCATCCCGATCGATGGATGTTAAGAGGATTTCGCCTGCGCCCAAAGATTCTACTTCCTTTGCCCACATTACTGGATCTTTGCCAGTCGATTGAATTCCTGCATGAGTAAATACTTCATAAGTGCCATTTGACTGTTGCTTGACATCAATCGAAATCACAACACACTGGGAACCAAACTGTTGGGCGGCTGCTTGAATCAGTTCTGGGTTTTGTACGGCGGCGGTATTGATAGCCACTTTGTCAGCACCGACCTGCAATAAGCGTCTAACATCCGCTACTGACTTAACTCCTCCCCCTACTGTTAGAGGCATAAAACATTCATCTGCAATTTCATCAACTGTATCAAAATCAGGAGAATGCCCATCTGGAGTTGCACTAATGTCTAAAAATACCAATTCATCCACTTCGCGCAGATTATAAACTTTGACTGCCTGCATAACGCTGCCAATTCGCCGCCAGCTATCAAACTGAACGCTTTTAACTAGACCAAAGTTTTTAAACAGTAACGTGGGCATTACGCGGATTTTGAGCATAAATTTTTAAAGGGCGAGAAAGTTTCTGAGGACATGGAATCCTAAACGTTGGCTTTTTTCCGGGTGAAACTGAACACCAAATATATTGTCTTTGTTTACGGCAGAGACAAAGTTCCCACAGTAAGGGGTATGGGCGATCGCCTCTTGGGGATGTTTACATGAAAAGTGATAGCTATGGACAAAATAAAAATCTTTATCGGTAGTAATTCCCTCAAACAAGGGTGAAGGTTTATTAAACATCACTTCATTCCAGCCAACATGGGGAATGCGAATATCCGGTCTATCAGGTTCTAACCGTTTAACTTCTCCTTCAATCCAGCCTAGCCCTTGAGTTTTTCCTCCTTCCAGACCCTTTGTTGCTAAAAGCTGCATCCCTAAGCAAATTCCCAAAAAAGGGATACCTTGATTGATGACTTGTTCCTGTAAGATTTCATTTAAGCCGGAAGCACTGAGATGGTTCATCCCAGTAGTAAAAGCTCCAACACCAGGAAGAATAATATAGTGGGCTTCTTCAAAATCCTCCGCTTTGTGGCTAATCACAGGGTGGCCCCCACATTCTTGTACAGCGCGGGCAACAGAGTCAAGATTACCCATTCCATAATCAGTAATTACTACCTTTTTCATGGGTGTTACCTAATCTAGGTTATCGTAGTTAATCTTAGTCAGATTCCCATCCTTATCTTTCACCAGATTTCCGCGAGAGTCACAAACAAACAACTTTTTATTTGTGAAGCGATCGCAAATGTGGATAAACTCATCTAACGTCATATCAACATCTTTCAAGATTTCCTCAATATGACAACCTAGATATACCCAAGGAAACTTACCATCGTGCATTCTTACTAACTTAATAGCATCTTGTCTCGACAATCGCCCCCTCCGAATATGCAAACAAGCTAAATCAGTTGCCCGCCCAAAGGCATATTTCAAGAATTTGAAATAATCGTGAATTCCCGTTTGATAATTGTCAAGATTTTCGTAATTAACCAAAGAACCTTCTACTGGCTTGTGATAGGTTTGAAAACCATGAGCTTGTGCATACAGAGCATTCTGATAACCATCCCAAGGCAAGTAATAACCTAAAAACAAGCCAGTTAATCCTACCTTTTGCAAATCTTCATCGGAAGGATAACTATATTGAATCAGATGTTTTCGTTCAATTCCTTCCTGGCCAATCAAATCAGAAACCCGCAGTCCTAACAATCCTCCAAACTCTTCCAACCATCTTCTGGTCAGCGTATTGTTTTCTGTGGCACTAGCAGGCCCCCCATATTCATTCTGAGGATTTTCTCCCCAAATGATTAAAGGAATATTGAATTGTATAGCAATCCGCACAGGAATAGTAAAGATAACAACGTGTTCAGGCCAAGAAATATCACCAATCTGAGTTAGGGCTAACTTATTAATGGTTCGTCGCATTGATGGGTTAACTGTCACCTCAATGTAGTCAACTCCCAAGTTTTTCAAGTTCTCAATATTACGCCTTCCAATATCCGACAATTTATCTGTTGTGGAAGTTACACATAGTGGATTTATGCCAAGTTCCAGCATCCTGATCACTTGAAAATGGCTATCCTTACCACCACTAACTGGAACAATACAGTCGTAGTTACTTCCATCTTTTGACCGATAGCGATCCAGTACCTTTAGTAACTCTTGTTTTCGATATTCCCAATCAACCGCTTGCCGCTTCTCCATATTACGGCAGGCACTACAAACTCCCTCTTCATCAATGAACAAATCGGGCTTAGTTTCTGGCATCACGCAACAATCACAATATCGAATCATTGAAGTATCTCCTTTAGGAAGTTTTTTCAAGTAAGAACCAAGTTAGATCGTCTTGAGGAAAGTGGATATCCCGGTGATAGACAAATCCATAATCCAAAAGTTGCAAATTTTCAAACCTATCCAGCAGTTCACCTGCAAAATCTCGCTTAAATAACTTGCCTTGATGACCTCTGTAAGTTATCTCAACTGGAGTAGGATTATAGTATTCAACAATACAAATATAGCGATCGCTGCTTTCGTACAATCTATCGTAAACTTGTTCTAAACAATTAGGGTTAATATGAATTAGTACCCCTTTGATTAGTACAAAATCCCAAACCCGTATTGGGTTGAAATCTAAAATTGATTGAGGGTAGATTTCTAACTCCATCCCTTCTATTTTTCTGAGTTCTTCAACTGCTAAATTGTTAATCTCAACCGCAGATACTTCTAACTCAGGCAATAGCTTTTTTATGGCTTCTATATTGAGTCCTCTATTGGCTCCAAATTCAATCAATGAATTTATTTTTTGAGTGTGAGAAAAAATTTTACTGAATAAGGCTAAGTTCCGAGCAATTAAGCTATCTCCTTGATTCCGATGAGTATATTCATCACCAAACCCTTGGCTCCAAAATTTTTCCTGTTCCGTCACGAAATTAACATCTTCGGGTTTTGTTGATTTATTCATCATATTTTTTTTGACTTACATGACTATTAATAATGTACCACTCTGGATGCTTTTTTAATAAACTCAAGCAATCTTCTAACGTAAAATTAGGTTTTCTAGGATAAATTGCTTCGATTATTTTCTGAATCAACTCAAAATCTTCGGGCGTATCTACTGTCCATCGATGGTGACTGCAATCTTCAGAGTAAATAAAATGACCCAAACGATATCTTGATGGTTGCCGATGAATAAACGAGGTTACGTGTTCGCGATCTGGTTTTGCTGTTACTTCCCAAAAAGCCTGTTGCAATGTTGAAAAAGAAAACACTTCAGTATCCATCCCTCTGGGATAAGTTCTTTCTAAGCAGTTAGAAACATAATCATAGTTTGATTGATTTTTTAGATAACAATCAATCACCTCATCGATAACTTTAGGGTCAATTAAAGGACAGTCGGAAGTTACCCGAACCACTATATCTACTTTGTGTTCCGTAGCTGCTTGATAATATCTTCCTAACACATCTTCTTCCGAACCGCGAAAGTAAGCTACAGCAAGACGGTTACATAATTCAACAATGGGTTCATCTGTTTCATTAGTGGTAGTAGCAATGACTATTTCATCTGCCAACTTCACTCGTTGTAGTCTTTCAATTTGGTATTCGAGCAAAGGTTTTCCCAATACCTGCTTAAGTACCTTTCCAGGTAAACGGGTAGATGTCATTCTTGCTTGAACGATAATCACGGTTGTCATTTAAAAATATCTCTAAGAACAGCTACAACTCGCTCTTGGTTTGCTTTTGTTAAGCTATAGTATATTGGAAGACTAATAGCTTCTTGATAATATTTTTCTGATTCGGGAAAATCAGCAACTTTAAAACCTAAGTTTTGATAATAAGGTTGAGTGTGTACAGGAATATAGTGTAAATTTACTCCTATTTTTGCGGCTCGTAATTCCTCAAATACTTGTCGATGAGTTTTACCAATTCTATCCAACTTCAGCCGAATTACATACAGATGCCAACTTGACTCAGTATCAGGATGTTGCCAAGGTAAAACTAAGGGAAAATCTTGTAACAAGTTATTGTAACCTTCTGCCAACAGCCTACGACACGACACAAATTCATCTAGCCTTTGCATCTGACTCACGCCCAAAGCCGCCTGAATGTCCGTCATCCGGTAGTTGAATCCCAACTCTAGCTGCTGGTAGTACCACAACCCGTGAGATTCACCCTGCATTAACTCAGGATTTCGGGTAATCCCGTGAGTCCGCAACCGAATCAGCTTTTCATACAAATCCTCTCGATTGGTCACCACCATTCCCCCTTCCCCTGTGGTGATAATTTTCACAGGATGAAAGCTGAACACGGCCATATCGGAAAATAAACAACTTCCGACAGGATTATCCTGATATCTGGCCCCAATAGCATGGGACGCATCCTCCAGAATGGTGAAACCATACTTTCGTGACAGGGCTAAAATCCGTTCCATCTCGCAAGACTGTCCCGCAAAATGAACGGGAACTAATACTTTCGGTAGTTTTCCCTGTTGTTCCGCACGAGCGAGTTTCTGCTCTAGCACTTCCACACTCAGATTGTAGGTATGGGGGTCAATATCCACAAAATCAACATCTGCACCACAATATAATCCACAATTTGCTGATGCAACAAAGGTATTGGGTGAAGTCCAGAGGACATCCCCTGCACTTAAACCTGCTGCCAAACAAGCAATGTGCAAACCTGCTGTCGCACTGGAAACGGCTACCGCATACTTAGCCCCACAATACTCAGCGACTGATTTCTCGAATCTTTCTATCGCCGGGCCTTGAGTAATCCAGTCCGAGCGCAACACCTCAACCACAGCATCAATGTCTGCTTGAGATATATCTTGGCGACCATAGGGGATAAACTGATTCATGGCTTGAGCATCTCTAATAACTGGGTAGCAGTTAACCATTCTTGATTTCCATCTGAACTATAAACAAAATCTGGAGCCACAGGAATCCCCTGCTCGCCTAAAGCATTAGTAGTATAATCAAGGCTGTAGGAATATTCAATGGTGGGCTTAATTACATAATGGTCATCAAACTCTAAAGTTAAGTGGGATGACTCAACGGGACACATGACCTCATGGAGTTTTTCACCCGGTCTAATGCCCACAATTTTATGAGGAACACCTGGTGCTAGGGCTTCTGCCATATCGGTCATTTTCATAGAAGGAATTTTAGGGACAAAAATTTCTCCCCCCTGCATCCTAGCAAAATTCTTGAGGACAAAATCAATCCCTTGATTGAGGGTAATCCAAAATCGAGTCATTCGTGGGTCTGTAATTGGGATTTCAGTCGCGCCCTCTTGAATCAATTTCTGGAAAAAAGGGACAACCGAACCCCTTGATCCCAAAACATTACCATAGCGGACAACAGAAAAGCGAGTTTTCCGATCTCCAGCGAGGTTATTAGCTGCAACAAATAACTTATCTGCGGCTAGTTTTGTCGCTCCATAAAGGTTAATGGGATTAACGGCTTTATCGGTAGATAGAGCAATCACTTTGTCAACCCCTTGTTCCAGAGCCACATTAATGACATTATCAGCCCCATTAATGTTGGTCTTAATACACTCCATCGGGTTGTATTCTGCTACTGGAATGTGCTTAAGTGCGGCGGCATGGATGACATAATCAACTTCCCGCATAGCCATTGCTAAACGTTTTTCATCCCTGACATCTCCTATGAAGTAGCGCATAATTGGAGATTCAAATTTTTGCGCCATTTCATATTGCTTGAGTTCATCTCTGGAGTAAACGATGATTTTTTTAGGTTCGTGGTGATTCAGTAGGGTTTCGACACATTGTTTCCCGAAAGAACCTGTACCACCTGTGATTAGAATTGATTTGTTTTGGAACATGATTTGCTCATTTATCAGTTGTTTTTTGTGGACTTATAACACTTTCAATCAAGTCTCAATTAAGTTAACGTTAATTATTACATGATCAATCCAGAAGTTCATCAAATCTGAGTAAATGTCTCTGTTTGAGAAAAATCTGAGTCATAAAGTTCTTAAAAAATGGGTCTTCCTCTACGGTTCCAATTTCGTTACTTCTTATCTTATTTGCTAAACTCTCCACTGCCGCCCACGGCTCTGCCCAGCCTAACGCCAAATTGCCTTGCACTGGGCTCATGTAATGATATAATATTGCATAGGCTACATACGCTTTTTCAATTTTTTCAGGAGAAAGCTTGTCTTGTTTATCAATAGAATATAACAGGGATTTGTACTCATCCACTGATTGAGGATTATTGGTAAAGCCACATTCAGAATAATTAGAAGAACCAGCCAATATAGAAGGTATTCCAAAACAGGCTAACTCATGAGCAATGGTTCCACTTACAGTAACTACAGCATCGCAAAAATCTATAAGCGATAGATTACTTAAATCATCGGGAGCCAACTTAATATGTTGATACGAATTATACTCATTATTTACCAATTTTTTTGCTGTTTTATCTACATCATAACCCATTGAAATGTTGCCTACTTCGGGATGTTCTTTAACGATCCAATTTACAGAGTCAATTTGAGAACAAATTTTCAAAGTTTGTACGAGAGCTTCATAAAAATCCACAAAAAGTCGATGACGTTGGCTGTGTGGAGCATCATTAAAAACATGGGATGCCACAATTACGATAGGTAGAGAGGGATCTAGATTCAATTGCTCACAAAATTCTAGATGAGTGTAAACTTTTTTATCCTTATAAGCCTTAGTTTCATAGACTAAGCTTGCATTAGATCGCGTTATGCCCGTTGTATTTTCCAAAAGTTTTCTTCCAATTGCAGCAGACTCATATCTATGATGATTCCAAAAGTAAAGAAACAATTGTTCGGAAATAAAGAAATGATCATCATAGAGTTCATCGACAGTTTCATATCTAGTTATATACTGGCAACCTGCACCCAATACTATTCCTTTTGCCGTGGCTACTAAACGCGATATACATCCTTGAATGTAAACATTTGCATGACTGGTAATTAAAAATTTAACCTTGCAACTGTCCAGAAAATTTTTCCAGAAATTATATGCTAAACATTGAGACTCTAATATAGCCATTACCCCTTGGTCAAGAATTGGTGTACTCATTGGTGGTGCTGCTAGTCTGATTAATACATCGTACACTAGGTCTCCAATATGTAAATCATCACACTGGAAATCTTTCAGTAAATATTTGAAATTTTCGCTATTAGCATCTTGTGAAAACTTTTCTAGCTGATATTTTTGACGATCAGTTAAACCATATTCATTATTGGTAATAATAAACTTTTCTACACCAAAAGATATCAATAATTCCTTCATTCGATCGTCATATCCCCAAGCCACGAAGTATGCTGCTATTCTATATCCATACAACTTTTGTAAACATTTAGCTGCAACCAAATTCCATCCAGTCATCGACACAGCCGCACCATTGGAACCAAAAAGAAGCTCAATTATAATCCACTCATCTCTTTTGCAAACGGGTTGGTGTGGCTCCCAAAAGTCACTAACAACTTGAAGATTATTGAGGAAAGTATCGGTTAAAAAAATTTCTTGGTCTAAACCCAAATCAGATATTTTTTGTATAATTTTTTGATGGTCTGTAGAACTATGCCTCATCGCTAACAAGCCTTGCTTGTATAGTTGAATCAATTTATCCTCTTGTCCTTGTTCAATCAACAAGTCTCCGATTAAATCATACGAGGGGTAATGTTGAAAATTTTTATCAATACATAATAACAGTTCTGCGATCGCATTTTGATAATCATTTTTGCCAATTAGTGCCTGAGCAAGGTGATAATGAAAGCCATGAAAACCAGGATTCAGCTTAATGGCAGTTCTATACATCTCTATAGCATCATCAAGCCGACCTTCTTGTGACAAAATAATCCCTAAATTATGGTAATGTTTAGCACCTTCTGGTTTTTGTTGGAAGACTTGATGGTAATAATTGATTACCTCTTCTCCAAATCCTTGCTGGACTAAAATTACTGCTAATTGTGCATAATTTTCTGGTTTTCTTGACTGGCTTTGCAAAGCCTGTTCGTATGCGGTTAAGGCTTCTGCAAACCGACCACACTGTGCCAGCAGCATCCCTAATTTAAAGAATATATCTCCATTTAACGATAGCTTTAGCATCTCTTGATAAGAAAGTATCGCCAATTCTACCTTTGCTTGTTGTTCTAATAATTCTACCGCCCTATGAAACACCGCAAGTGCCTCTTCTTCTTGACCAATTCTAGTCAATGCTAACCCCAAAACATAAGCATTATACCCCGACTCTGGGGCAATTTCCATAGCGTCACGTAAGGTATTAGTTGCTTGATCCCACTCTTCTTTACTTAGCAATTCTTCAGGATGGCTTTCAACAGCCCATTGGTAATAGCTAATAGATTTTTTAGCAATAATTTTAGATATAGTTAATTCTGCCTGAAGTTGTAGTAATTGAGTTTGTGTTTCATTTAAGGCTGTTTTAATATCTTCCGACTTAGTTAATTTTGCCTGAAGTTGTAGCAATTGAGTTTGTGTTTCATCTAAATCCATTCTCAACTGGTCTAATTCTGATTGTAATCCCGTTTTTTGAGAAATAATTTCTCCAAGAATGTGATATAATTCTTGGCAATTAGAGTTAAGTAAAACGGCGCTACACAGAATAGTAATCGCTTGTTCTAACTGTCCTTTTTGAACAAATATGTTACTTATTTGGCTATAGATTTTTATGCGATCGTCATCTACTAATTGTTCCCCTATAATATTACTAGCTACTTGTCTTAAAGTTTCTGGTTCCAAAATATTTGAGAACTGCTGTAAAATTATTAGCCAGTAACTTATAGCTTCTTCTTGTTTTCCCTGTTTTACTAAAGACTGAGCCAATGAGTAATAAGTATTGACTAAAAGCTGATTTTTTAGCTCTAGCTTTTGTTCAATTGCCCCAATTAAATCTGATTTTAGCCAATCACTATCTTGGTTTAATTCTATGCCTTTCTGAAAAGCCACGATCGCTTCGTCAAAGTTTCCTAGTTTTTGTAAACTTTGACCCAAGCCATGATAAGTT
Organism: Chroococcales cyanobacterium; assembly: GCA_038259655.1. GTDB lineage: Bacteria > Cyanobacteriota > Cyanobacteriia > Cyanobacteriales > Nostocaceae > Halotia. The sequence continues at coordinate 5,103 of JBBSOP010000069.1, read as the reverse complement.
CCATAATGCTCCGAGTGAAGAGCGATCGCTTGCTGGAAGGCAACAGCAGCTTCCTGCCATCTTTGTTGTTGGGCAAAAGCATTGCCCAGATGATGATAACTCCAATGAAAGCTAGGATCAATCTCAATCGCTCTTTGGTAAGAAGCTATTGCCTCATTTACTTTCGCCTGTTCTAACCAAATATTAGCTAAGTGATAATGGGCCCAAAAAACACTAGAGTCCAGAGAGATAGATTGACTGTAAACTGCCGCCGCTTCATCTATTCTATTTTCTTCTCTTAGTGTCTTCCCTAATTTTAATAGTTCAGCCACGTCCATTTTTTCAATTTCCATAATCATAGTTTTACTACCTTTTACTGAATTACAGTCAACCTTCAAGGGAATTGCAGATATAGGAATACTATAGCCGTTATCACCGACATGAGCTACGCCCTATTCTGGGAATATCAGGATTTTCGAGCTTTAGTCTGTACATCCAGAAATCCGAGAAAGGCTATATTACCTAGCCTTCACCTTCACTTCCAGCCCCTGGCGATAACAAACACTAGCCTCCTTTTGTCGCCCCACTTTAGCCAAACTATCACCCAATTTATCATAAACTTCGGCTAAGTCCGGGTTCAACTCGATCGCCTTTTGATAAAACTCGATCGCCTCCTCAGTCGAACCCTTACCCATCAAAGCATCCCCTAAACCGCAGTAACACAAAGAAGACTCAGGGTTAATCTCGATCGCCCTGCGGCAAGAATCGATCGCCCCATCCCACTGCCCTTGTTTTGCCAGAGCTTCCCCTAAGAAATAATGAGCCTCCCAAGAGTCAGAATTCCGATCGAGAACCAGGCGGTACTGAGCGATCGCCCTATCCCACTGCCCTTGTTGTGCCAAAGCTTTCCCTAACTGCAAATAAAGCTCCGAGTCGTCAGACTTAATCTCCAGAGCCTTTTGAGCCGCATCCAAATTGCTTGGATTCAATTCGATCGCCCTGCGATAACACTTCACCGCCTCATCTAAATCCAGTTCAATATCTTTGTGAAGCGGTTGCACGCGAGATCGCTTTTGCAGAGCATCCCCTAAATGGCACTGAACCACATCCGAACTAGGAGAAACTTCTATAGCTTTGCGGTACGCAGAAACAGCCTCATCCCACCGCCCCAACTGATAGAAAGCAAACCCCAAATGATCCTGAGCCTCTAGCGAATTCGGATCGAACTCAACCGACTTGCGGTATGCCCCGACAGCTTGCTCCCACTTTTGCAGTTTTGCCAAAGCATCGCCCAAATGCTGGTAAACCACCGCTGCATCAGGGACAAGCTCAAGCGTTTTTTGGTAGGATTCGATCGCCTCATCCCACCGCTGCACGATCGACAAAGTATGCCCCAAATAGTGATGAACGATCGCCGAACCCGGTTCCAACTCAGCCGCTTTCGAGTAAGATGCGATCGCCTCCTCCCACTTACCCTGTGCCGATAAAGCCGTTCCCAACTTATAGTGAGGCCAATGCAAATCAGGCTGCAACTGAATCGCCTTTCGGTAATAACCCGCTGCTTCTGCTAATTCATTCTTGCCCTGCAAAGCCTCTGCCAATTTCAGATACAATTCTGGTTCACCCGGATTAAGCTCGATCGCCCTTTGCAAGCACTCAACCCCTTCATTAACCCGTCCCTGCCTTGCCAAAGCCTCCCACAAATTTTGGTAAGGCAAAGCCGATTCCGAGTCAAGGTCGATCGCATGACGCAAACAACTTATAGATTCATCCAGTTGACCTTGCCCACACAAAGCCTTCCCCAAACTATTATGAAATTCGTAGAAATCGGGATATAGTTCCACAGCTTTGCGGTAGGCTGTCACCGCTGCATCGAGATTTCCCTGCTGTTCGAGAACTTCTCCTAAATTGTGCCAAGACCAAGCCGAATTAGGGTTGAGTTCGCAGGCGCTGCGGTAACTTTTCTCCGCCGCATCCCACTGCCCCAATTTCGCCAAAACTTCACCTAAATTGTGGTGATACCAGGAAAAATCAGGGTTGATTTCAGTGCAGCGACGGTAGGCGGCGGCGGCTTCCTCTAATTTCCCAGACTGTTTAAATAGGTTGCCCCGGTTGAAGTAGCTAGAAGCAGTTTCTTGGTGCGCTTGTAATGAGTTATTCATAGTTTTTTACAACAGTAGATTTTGTTTTTTTAGCTTGGTTGAGCAGGGTTTATAAGTACCTTGTATCAGTCTTCTGTGTGAGTCACAATTCTCTCGATCCCCCCTAGCCCCCCTTAATAAGGGGGGGACAAGAGTGTTTAAAGTCTTCCTTCTTGAGTCAGAGTCACAATCCTCTCGATTCCCTTTAGCGACCTTTAATCAAGAGAAATAGCGTTCAAAGTCCAGGGCTATTTCATTCTTTGTAGGGGCAATCCCCCCGTGGTTGCCCTCATGGACTGGGGAGGGTCGGCACGGGGGCGCGACCCCTACAAAATCCTGATTTTCCTGAGAATGAAATAGCCCTGGTTCAATGTCCCCCTTCTTAAGGGGGAGTTAGGGGGATCGAGACTTCGATACAAACCAGAGATACAGAAGCATTTAGGTTTAAGTTTACACCTAAACTCATAGGGATGTTCCTAATGATTCCCCCGCCAGTTCTCATCCTCCAATCTGATACCGCTGTCTTGACAAGCTCTGGTTAAATGAGGGCTGTAGTAAGGGTCATTCTTAATATACTTTTGCCACCTGCTTTCGATTACCTGCGATTCCTTCCTCAGCCGCTCTTTCTTTTCAGGCGAGTCCTCATAACCCCGGCTTTTAGATTCGTGGTGGTAAAGAACTACATGAGGTAGGTAAATATTTCGGTACCCTTTCTCTAGCATTTTCAAACACAAATCCACATCATTGTAAGCCACTGTTAGCTCTTCGTCAAATCCTCCAATACTCTCAAATACTTCGCGGCGGCACATCAAACACGCAGCAGTTACCGCTGAAACATTGTTCATACCTACCACATTCCCGAAATAGCCAGGAATCGATCGCGGCATATGATAATAGCTGTGACCGGCAACACCGCCACCGAGCCCCATCACCACTCCCGCGTGCTGGATTTTGTTATCTGAGTATATCAACAAATTGCCCACAGCCCCGATCGAGCTTCTCTGAGCTTGTTCAACCATCCCGTCAATCCAATCAGGAGTAATTACCTCTGTATCGTTATTCAAAAACAGCAAATAATCTCCCTCCGCTTTGCTAGCAGCGTAGTTATTGATCTTCGAGAAATTGAAGGGAATATCCAGCCTGTAACTTTTAAACCTCGTGGATTCCTTAGCCGTCCATTTAGCCAGAATTTCCGCCGTATGTTTCTCTTGACTGCCGTTGTCGATGACAATAACTTCGTAGTTGGGGTACACACTCTTAGTAAAGATAGACTCCAAACAATTGTCCAAAACATCGCCTAAATCCCGCGTCGGAATAATGATGCTGACGCGCTTGTAATCAGCGATTGTATAGCGTGCAATAAAGTGCCCCAAAAAATAGGGAACGCCTTCAATTTTCCCCGGTTCGCCCCTGCGTTCGATCGCCTCTTGCAAAGCTTTTTGACCTGCATCATAGGCATAAGGTTTAGCATCTACACCGCCAGCAGCAGAACCCGCGTGCATTCTCCAGTGGTAAAGAATTTTAGGGATGTGAAATATTTTGTCAGTTTTTTCCGTAAACCTCAAAACCAAATCGTAATCTTGAGCGCCCTCAAAACCCGCTCTAAAACCGCCGATTTCACTGATTAGCGATCGTCTGTAAGTGCCCAAATGGCAAGTGTACATCCGAGACAAAAATGAATCAGGGCTCCATTCTGCCTTAAAGAAAGGATTTATTAGTTCCTTATCGTCATAAATCTTATCTTCATCAGAATAAATCATGTCCGCTTCCGGGTGGCGGTTCAGCAGCAGCACCACTTCATACAAAGCCTCTGGTGTCAGCGTATCGTCGTGGTCTAGCAAAGACACAAATTCACCAGTCGCCAACTCCAAAGCCGAATTGGAACAGTGAGAAATGTGACCGTTTTTAGTGCGATAAACTACTTTAATCCGGCTATCTTTCGCTGCATATTCTTGTAAAATCCGCTTGACATGGGGCGCAGTTGATGCGTCATCAGCAATGCACAGTTCCCAGTAGGGATATATTTGATTTAGAACTGAGTCTAGAGCTTCCCTCAGATAATTCTCTGGCGTATTGTAGGTGGGCATGACAATACTGATCTGCGGCTTGTAGTTAAAGATTTCTAGTGTTTCCGCCATTTTCCGCAAATCAGCTTTTCTGGGGCTGTGCTTAGCGCGCCACTTGGTATAAGCTGGGTCTTGACCGAGGAACAGGGAATCTCGCAAGTTGTCATAATCCAAACCAAAAAGTTTCGGATCGATTTTGCTAGCCGTCTGGTAAGCTTCCAGAGCTTCGGAAAGCTTGTTTTGCTTAGCTAAAGTTTTTGCTAAATTGTGGTATGACCAGCCAAATTCAGGAGCGACCTCGATCGCTTTCCGATAAGCTGCAACAGCTTCATCAAGCCGACCTTCTTGTTGGAATACATCCCCTAAGTTGTGGTGCGACCAAACAAAAGTTGGATTTACTTGGGCGGCTTTCTGATAGCTTTTAATAGACTCATCAATTTTACCCATCCATTTCAGGACATCGCCTAAATTGTGGTGAGTGCCAAAGTAATTTGGATTAATGGCAATTGCTTTGCGGTAAGCGTCCACAGCCTCGGTAAATTTACCTTCTTGTTGCAGAGACTCACCTAATTCGTGGTACTCCGCAGCTACTCCTGGGGTGTCTTCGATCGCACTTCCAGATTGTCCGCTAGCAGCAGAACTTTTTCCCGCCGCTTTAGTTATCCCCTTTTTTTTTAACACCTCTTCTAACAGCGCAGAAATAGCCTCGTCATCAGGCCGCACCTGCAACGCCATCTGATAAAAGACGATCGCCCCATCAGGCCAATTCTGCCGCACCAAAGCATCAGCCAACCCCACATAAAGGTCAGCATCATTCGGCGCAATCTCCAGCGCCTTGTGATACAACTGCAAATCATCAGCATTTTCCTGAATCGCGCGCTGGTACAAACGCATCGCATCCCGCAAATCCCACTGCG
>JBBSOP010000068.1:0-14342 GCA_038259655.1 Chroococcales cyanobacterium | reverse complement strand
ACGAGACGCTACGCGCTAAGCGCAGCTATGCCGTAGGCTTTACGTAATGACAGGCTTCTGGAGCGATCGCACAACCTAAAGCTAGATGACCAAACCAAGTACTAGGGAGAATTTTAAGACTTGTGTGTACACCGTAGCCCACCCTGGGGGAGAGGTTTGGAGAGGGGTTATTTTATGTTTAATCAACTACAATTCACAGGCATTTTAACTATAAATTCAGTACCTTTGCCTGGTGTAGATAAACAGCTAATTTCTCCCCTATGTTTTTCCACTATAATTTGATAACTAACAAATAATCCCAATCCAGTGCCTTTACCCACAGGTTTTGTCGTAAAAAAGGGATCAAATAACTTTGAGTGTACTTGTTCATTCATTCCTGCGCCATTATCAGCAATTGTGATGGTGATCCATTTTTCGTTAACTGCCTTAGTACTAATTTTAATTATGGGGTAATCTTCGGTTTTTGAGTTAATTATTGACCATCGACCATTAATAGACGACTCCTCCAGAGCATCAATTGCATTAGTCAAAATATTCATTAACACCTGATTTAATTTTCCAGAATAGCAAGTTACTTGAGGTAGTTGTCCGTATTCTTTGATAACTTGAATGGCTGGATAATTGTCTGTAGCTTGTAAGCGGTGTTCTAAAATTACTAAAGTACTATCGATACCTTCATGAATATTTACTTGTTTCAGTTCTGATTCATCAAGTCTAGAAAAGTTTCGCAGAGATTTAACAATTTCTTCAATTCGTTCTGTTCCTATTTTCATTGAATGGAAAAGTTTGCTTAAATCTTGAATAATAAAATCTAAGTCTATTACTTCTATTTGCTCTTGTATTTCTAGAGGAGTATTAGGAAAGTGGTGTTGATAAAGTTGTAGCAATTCTAGTAAATCTTCAGTATATTTCTGGGCATGGTAAAGATTACCAGCAATAAAACTGACAGGGTTATTAATTTCATGAGCAACACCGGCAACCATTTGACCTAAACTAGACATTTTTTCGGCTTGAATTAGCTGAATTTGAGTAACTTGCAGTTCTTTTTGTGTTGCTTCAAAAGCAGTTGTACGTTCTTCAACACGCCTTTCTAAATCTTCATTAGCTTTTAAAAGAGCTTCTTCTGCTTGTTTACGTTTCTGGATTTCTTTTGCTAATTCGTCTATTTTTTTATTTAGTAGGATAAAATTATTGCTGGCTGTAACTCTATTTTCTATACGTAAAAGAATTAAAGCTGGAGACTCAGCAGACCAAGGTTGAATGACTGCACCTTGACTACGACAGATTATTTTTTCTCCGTCATTTTTGCATAAAGTCAAAGTACCAATAACCATTGCTCTGCTACTGGAACAAGCTTGCAAATACTTGGTAATATCATTGGGAGACTCATCTACAAGATCAAAAAGCGTTCTTTTTTGCAGTTCTTGACGGCGCAAACCCAACATATCCGCTACTGGTTGATTGGTAGCAAGCAACTGACCTTCACCACTGACCAAAAGTAAAGGTTCTGGCAGAACTTTTGCTAGCTCTAGAAATTGTTCAGGGGTCACGTCGCTACGCTCCTAATTCAAAATTCAAAATTCAAAATTCAAAATTAATTACCCCACGGATAAATTCAGGGACTTGAATTAATGTTAGTTCGATGACCTCTCCCCAACCCCTCTCCGACGCAGACAGGGGGTTAAATATCTTTAAATCTCAACGAAAAATTTAGGCTTCTATACCTTTAAAGTATTCTCGACCTTCTGCATCTTCCGATTCTTCTGTCGGTTTTAAATAAACAACAACTCTACATCCAGCAGCACCCTCTGCTATGGTTTCTTGCAGTTCAACTTTGGCATATCCCACATTATTTGCTGCGATTGTCCCAAAGACATTGGAAGTCATCATACACATAGAAGGGCGATTAAGCACTTTTTCGGCAAATGGACAGGCGCGATTGCCGAACACAATCTTTTCGTCATTCTGCTCAACAATATAAAAGTCGCCCTGGATTCGTTTTTTTAAATCAACTAAAACATCGGCAACTTGTTCGCGGGAAAGTTGTGAGATTTCCAAGGCAGACTTGTATTTTTGGTTCATCTGCCTACCCATGCGTTCACCAACTACGCTAATAAATCCAGAAGCTTCTGCTATGCCGACGACATCCTGCAATGTGCCTGATAGTTCACGAATTAAAGTGCGTAAGAAAACATCACGTTCTAAAGCTATATTAAGGGTATCTACTGAGTGCTTAAGAGGTAAGTTCATAGTTTTTTTAATCGTACCTCTATATTTCCCACAAATTTCTGGCAATTAACTTTTACTTGCTTAATTAATCCACTTTTTGTAACTGCGCTACTCTAGGGTCGATGATTTTTTGCCCTAAGCTAGAGAACTTAATAGCCACAGAAACTTTATTACCTTCTCCGAAAACATGAGTTATTTCACCGATGCCAAATGTCTTATGTAAGACGCGATCGCCTACTTGCCAATTCTGTTTTGTCTGTTGCTGTCCACGAGTTGCTGAAGCACTTTTAGTATAAGTTTGATAACTCTTGCGTTGTGTAGTTAATAATTCTTCGGGTAATTCATCTAAAAATTGCGATCGCATGGCGGGTTCACGAGAACCATACAAACGCCGTTCACGAGCAAAGGATAAATACAACCGTTCTTGAGCGCGAGTAATCCCTACATAACACAGGCGGCGTTCTTCTTCTAATGACGCAGGATCACTCAGCGAACGATAGCCAGGAAATAACCCCTGTTCTAAACCCACTAAAAAGATCACGGGAAATTCTAACCCCTTGGAAGAGTGGAGAGTCATTAAAGATACTGCGGTTTGTCCTTCTTTCAAGTTATCTAAATCAGAACTGAGGGCAGCACTACTGAGAAAGTCTCGGAGGGAAACCTCTTCGTTTTCTTCTTGAAATTGTAGGGCGGCGTTATAAAGTTCCTGGACGTTTTGTACTCTATCTGTAGCTTCATCTGTGCCTTGATTCATTAAGTCTTGGACGTAACCAGAATCTTCTAGGATTCCTTGCAAAACCTCAGTTACCGGCAGCGTAGTAATTTGTTCTTGCCAACGGCTAATCATGGCAGCAAAGTTATTTACAGCTTTTGTTGCCCGTCCAGCTAATGTATTAACTGATGTTTCATCACTAAGTATTTCCCACAAGGTTGTTCCTAATTGCTGAGATGCATTGACTAAAGCATCAATGGTAGTTCTGCCAATTCCGCGCCGGGGAGTGTTGATTACTCGTAATAAACTAACAGTATCAGATGGGTTATTTATTGCTCTTAAATAAGCAATGACATCTTTAATTTCTTTGCGATCGTAAAATTTCATTCCTCCTACGACTGTATAAGGAATTTGATTTCTTACCAATAATTCTTCAAAGGGTCGAGATTGGGCGTTAGTACGATAAAGGATGGCAAAATTGCCCCAATCTAACTCAGGATTTTGGTTTTCTAAAGTCTGAATTTGACGAATTACAAAATCAGCTTCTTCTAATTCATTATCAGCTTTGTGACAATAAATTTGCTCTCCTGCTCCGCGTGTTGGTTTGAGGACTTTATCAATTCGTTGGGTATTATTTTCGATTAATTCGTTAGCAGCTTGAAGAATGTTTTCACAAGAACGATAATTTTCTTCTAACTTCACCATCGAACGGGTGTCTTCATCTGCCAAACCATCACCAAAATCATTTTGAAATTCCAGCAAGATGGTAAAGTCTGCCATCCGAAAGCTGTAAATAGATTGATCTGCGTCACCAACGACGAAAACTGAGCGATTTTGCCATTCCCACTCACTTTTTCTGTCTTCACCATTTGTGACTAACAAACGAATCAAATCGTATTGAGTCCGGTTAGTATCTTGGTATTCATCAACGAGAATATGGCAAAATTTGCGATGCCAGTAAGATAATACTTTTTTGTTTTGCTGAAATAATTTAGTAGGAATAAGAATCAGATCATCAAAATCGAGAGCATTGTTTTCTGCTAACCTATCCTGATAGCGATTATAAATATCAGCAATTACCCGTCCACGATAATTAGGTTGTTCGCGCTCAAATTCTTGGGGTGAAAAGCCTTGGTTTTTAGCGTTGCTGATGGCGTAGCGTACGGAACGGGCATCAAATTTCTTATCGTCTAAATTTAACTGTTTATTGACGATATCTTTCATGACAGTTAAAACATCTGACTCGTCAAAAATCGAAAAATTACGATTCCATTGTCGCCCTTTTTCGTCTGTATATTTTTCGATATCAAAGCGGAGGATGCGAGAAAAAAGACTGTGGAAAGTGCCACACCACAAATTTTTAATAGTGTTTTTGTAAACTTGCGATCGCAGTTGCATTTGTTGGTATTCTGTCAACAAATCGAAACGTTGACCGTGTTCTTTCATGGCCAATTGTTCGGCAAACAGCTTCTGAATCCGTTCTTTCATTTCCCGTGCGGCTTTGTTGGTGAACGTAACCGCTAGAATATTTTCTGGATCAACACGGTGTTTGAGAATTAAATTAGCAATGCGATAAGTCAAAGCTCGTGTTTTGCCAGAACCTGCGCCAGCAACAACTAGCAACGGGCCGCAGTAGTGTTCGACGGCTTGACGTTGGCTGGGGTTAAGGTGACTGAGAAAGTCAATAGTTGTGGTCATGGTTGTGAGGAGTGCGATCGCTGCTAGTCAATTGGTATTTTAGCAGTGTCTTCTATAACCTTTTTGCATCTCAAAAATTAAGGCTTGCTGAATATCTTCATCAGAGTAGCTCTAACTCGTTACGAAAATCACCAAACCTCTGTTAAGTCTAAAACAAATCCCGGCAGTACATTTTCTCCTGATAAAGTAGTGGGATTGTCTAATATTTCTACATCTTGATCTGGTCTGTATACCTCAACCTTGCGGTTTTTTCGGTCAATTAACCATCCTAAACGAGCGCCATTTTCCATATATTCCCGCATTTTTGCCCGCAATGTCTCAATATTGTCTGAGGGTGATTTCAGTTCTACAACCAAGTCAGGACAAATAGGAGCAAAGCCTTCTCGTTCTTGGGGTGTCAGAATTTCCCATCGCTCTAATTTCACCCAAGCAGCATCAGGTGAGCGATTGGCTCCATTGGGTAAATGAAACCCTGTAGATGAGTTAAATGCCTTACCTAGCTTGGTTTGACGATTCCAGAGCCAAAGTTGCCCTTCAATATCGAGATTGCGATTGCCTGTATCACTACCAGTAGGAGGCATAATAATTAACTCTCCTGAAGCAGTTTTTTCTAGCCTCAAATCACGGTTAACTTGGGCAAGTTCTTGAAACTGCTGTTGACTCACTTTGAAGCTTGGGGGAATAGTAAGGGTGGGATTGGCCATCATAAATATAGCCTGTGGAAGTTTGGGCAGCTTAAATCTATGGTGTCATACCTGGAAAAATAGAGGAAGCGATAAGCGAAGCTTAAGCCTTCGGCTATCGCACTTGTAAATAATTTAATCTTGCAGAGTCAGTGGTAGATGAACAGTAAAAGTAGACCCCACTCCTAGCTGACTGTAGAGAAAAACTTCACCTCCCATCATCTGGCAAAAGTGACGGCTAATTGCTAATCCCAGTCCAGTACCACCATATTTTTTCGTAGTCGAAGTATCCCCTTGGGTGAAAGGTTGAAATAACTGTTGCTGTTGAGTTGGAGACATGCCAATACCTGTATCGCTGACGGTAAAAGTAATCATGCCAAAAGGAGCATTTTCTAAAAAGTTGTCTTTTTCGCTCTTGACTGTTAACGTCACCTTGCCGTTGGTAGTAAATTTAGCGGCGTTACTCAGCAAATTTAACAGTACTTGTCGCACCCTAGTTTGATCTGCGTACATTGTTCCCAATTGCTGATCACAATCTATTTCTAAAATGTTGCCATTTTTTTCTATACTTGGCTTGATTGTAAGGACTAGATTATTAATCAACATCCCAATCTCAAATATCTCTGGATAAAGGGTCATTTTCCCGGCTTCGATTTTCGACAAGTCGAGGATGTCATTAATCAGTTGGAGTAAATGTCTACCAGCAGAGTTAATTGTTTCTAGATCAGTAATAAAGTCTCCAGATAAACTTAAATCGGTTGCGTCGTCTTGTAGAAGTTGGCTTAAGCCAATTACGGCGTTCAGCGGTGTGCGTAATTCATGACTTACGTTGGCCAGAAATTCGCTTTTGGCTCTGCTAGCGGCTTCTGCTAATTCTTTAGCTTGTTCTAGTTCTTTAGTACGTTCCGAGACACGCTCAATCAGACGATTGAGAGATTTGGCTAATAAACCAATTTCATCTTCAGTAGTAACTGGCGCACGCAAATCGAAATTAGATTTTCTCGCTACTTGTTCAGCTACTTGAGTTACAGTGATTACTGGTTCTGCGATCGCTCGACTAGTACGCCATGCTATCACAGCTGCGATCGCTACTGACACCAGCATACTTACCATGACAATTAATCTCTCAACTCCTTTGGCTTGCTCTACATCTTTTTGCCTTTTCTGTTCTTGCCTTTCCGCAGTTTGCAAAATTCTGGTCAAATCTTGTGAGAGTTGATCTAGCCGTCTAGCTGTTTCACCACGCATTATTTGCAATAATTGCTCTCGTACTGATGCAACTTGCTGTGACTGCAATTGCTGAGAGTCAATTTTTTGTAATACAGCTTCTATTTGGTCAACGTAGGATTTTAAGTTATTCCCGTAATCCTCCAATAAAGACTGTAAATTAGCACTTGTTGCTGCTAATGTTTTCGGCTTACTGTTTACAAATTTAGTAATTTCTGGATCTAAATTTTTAGCTTTTTCAACACTATTGAGAAATTGAGCTTTTTTAATTGGCAATTGCTGTGCGTTTTCTAAGAAAGCTACTAAGTTGGAGCTATACAATTGCGCTCCAACTACCGCATCTTTATAATTATTGAGTAGTTGCCTTTGCTCTTGGGCTTGATTAAATTGCCTAACTTCTCGCCCCCGATAGTAGTTGGCGATTACTAAACCAGTAAGTGAGCCAAAAAAGCCAATTCCAATTGCCACAAAGTATCCATAGCCAATTTTTTGATGTATGCGCCAGGAACTAGCTTTGAGCTTCCCTCGCGAGGGAAATTCTATGGTTGGGAGTTCATCTATCAAAGGCTCTTCGGCTGACACTTTTTTGTTGTTTAAACTGCTGTCAACAGGGATTGGCTTTTGAGTTTGCATTCCTCAAATCTCCTTGCCCTCCCGCAAAAATCAACACATTAGTCTCGCTGATACTAGTAAATAACACCAAAATTATCTTCTTTTATGTCAAAATCATTGCTCATTAGCTAATTTGCATGAAGTCATCAAATTTGAGCAGGTTTGATATGAATGTTTACATAGTTATTTGGTAGTGGCAAGTATTATTACTTCTTTCAGTAATAATACTTTTCGACAGGAAAAATGTACTTTTTTCACTACTGTTGCTGATAATGAATTTATAAGGACAGTATTCCATAACTGGGCGAAACCGCTACTTTAATTTTGCTCTAACCATTGATATTCACCCCACAGAACATCTACAGTCATGTCTTTTTATTTTCCACTGCTAAGAACATTTAAGTAGCTGCTCCTGATAGACAAATTAAACTTGTTAGATTTTATCACTAATCTCTCAAACTTTCTCAAAATTTGCCACTATCTTCTATCTACGAATCAGCAGTATACGTATGTAGGTATGTAGAGGAGTTTTTTAACATTAATAAAATATTCACAAATTCAATGTATGATATATTACAGCATATTTCAATGATATTGAACAAGATTATAGCATCTAATCCTTATTTACACTCTCAATATTATTGCTGTAAGCTTTGTTAAATCTATGTTCCAAGCGTTAACAATATATTAATTATTGATGCAAAATTAAATCTGTAAATGTTAATTGATTAAGTAGCTAAATGTACGTAGATTAAATGTAAAAAAGCTAATATTTGATGACAAATTGTAATAAAAATCTTTGGTTGATGTAGACATTACAAGTAACAAGAAGGGCAACTTCGAGAGTTGCCCACTTTCCAACTGGAGAAGTTTTTCCAGTAGGGTTGTAGTTTAATTACTGATTAGGCGATCGCTGCTGAGAGTAACAGATTAACTTCATGTTTCAACAATTCTGCCTTATCGGTACGCTCCCAAGGCAAGTCTAAATCGTTCCGTCCAAAATGACCGTAAGCCGCGATGTCCTGGTAAAAACGTCCGCCTCGTTCACTTGGTAGGTTACGTAAGTTGAAAACATGAATAATCCCTGCTGGACGTAGTTCAAAGTTCTTTTTGACTAATCCCAGCAACATCTCATCGTCTACTGTGCCTGTACCGAATGTATCCAGATAAATGCTGACTGGTCGAGCTACGCCAATCGCGTAACTTAACTGAACTTCACATTTTTCTGCTAACCCTGCGGCAACAATATTCTTAGCCACATAGCGAGCAGCATAGGCAGCAGAACGGTCTACCTTGGTGGGGTCTTTGCCGGAAAACGCACCGCCACCATGCCGGGAATAACCACCGTAGGTATCAATGATGATTTTCCGTCCTGTCAGACCAGAGTCTCCTTGAGGGCCACCAACAACAAATTTACCGGTGGGATTAACCAAAAAACGTGTTTGCTGATCAGGCTTAATGTCAATATCATTAAAAACAGGTTCGACTACTGCTGACCATAGGTCTGCTCTAATCTTGGCTTGGACTGCTGCCTCATCAGTGATTTCCCCAATATTAGCTGTATGCTGGGTGGAAATCAGGATAGTATCAATACCTACGGGATGACCATCTTCGTAGACTATAGTTACTTGTGTTTTGCCATCAGGGCGCAGGTATGACAATTCGCCTGTTTTGCGGACTGCTGCCAATCGACGAGCAATGCGATGGGCAAGACAGATGGGCAAGGGCATCATTTCTGATGTTTCGTTACAGGCAAAGCCAAACATGATACCTTGATCACCTGCGCCAATTTTGTCGAATAGTTCATCACTATCTTGCTGGCGGGTTTCTTGGGCAACGTTAACACCTTGGGCAATATCAGGTGATTGTTCGTCTAAAGCTAACAGAATGCTAGCGCTGTTAGCCGAAAAACCATTATCCGCATCGTTGTAGCCGATTTCTGCTATTTTCTTGCGGGCAAGATTAACGTAATTCACATTGGCTTTACTAGTAATTTCACCAGTAACAAGTACCAAACCAGTATTAACTACAACTTCGGCAGCAACACGGCTACTGGAATCTTGGGTTAATAAGGCATCTAAAATCGTATCAGAAATCTGATCGCAGATTTTATCTGGATGACCTTCGGTAACTGACTCAGAGGTAAAGAAATAGCGACTAGACAAAGAGGATTCCTCCTTTAAAAGTATTTTCACTGTTTAAATACCCGACTAAAATAGTCGGTATTTACTCCAGTTACTAATTTCTGAAGTCATAACAATCTTGACACATTCAGTAGTTAGTATCCTATTTTCTTTGAAAAAATATTAAATAAGATTCAATATGTGGTATTAAGTCGGTGGTTAGTACTGGAGTTTAGACTAGATAGGGAATGAGTGACGTACAGATAATCATAGGGGCATAACATGTTGTGCTTTATTTACGTGAAATACGCTGTATGTACGGAATCATGAGAATGTTCAACGATCGCACCTCAGTTATGCAGATGAGTATTTTTAAGTAACTAGTAGTAAAAGCTAGTGTTTAGTATCACTTCAATTATTCATTATTAGTTCAGAAAATTAAAGCATAAATGTTGCTAATACTGGGTATTAATCATATTAGCAGCAGTTCTGTGCATGAATAAAAAAGCACATTTACTATTTGAGCGATCGCGATCACTGAAAAAATAATTGTATTGATTTCGCCAAAACAGTCTGATCAAAACCATGAATTTAGGTAATCTTTTGAGATAACAGATCACCTATCCCTCATTTGACAATAGAATGAGTTTGACAAGTACAAATTTTGATCAACCTCCCAGGTTACGTAATCATTTAGTTTATAGCCGATGAATCGTGTTTCCTGATTCCGTTGATACTCCTAATATTCATCAATAAATTTGATTGATACTCTATTACATCTTAGTAACCGCTGATTGCCAACCGTTATCTCAGTTTAACTTTAGCTATATCATTCTGATGTCGATAAGATAATGAGAATTGACGAATTAACTATGCGATTCCACTATCAGCTAATTGGATTACCTAATTTATATGATGTTATTGATTATTCTCCATTAACGATTAGTCCTGATAGCTATGTAATGGATGCTGTTATCTTGATGAACCAAGAACGGAGTCATAGTTTATCACTGAACAGTTCTAATTCATCGTTCAACTCCAGTGGATGGGAACAGCATGAAACTAATTGTATTTTGGTTGTAGAAGCAGAACATCTCTTAGGAATATTCACACTTAGAGATGTAGTGAGAATCACGGCAAGTGGGATGGATTTATCCCAGGTGAAGATGGCTGAAGTTATGACACAGCCAGTTATGAGCCTGACGCGATCGCCTGATCAAAATATATTCACAGCCTTATCACTATTGCGTCAATATCAGGTTCACCATCTGCCAATTTTGGACGATGAAAGACAATTGCTAGGAGTCATTACTGAGACTAGTTTGTTACAAGCCTTTGATTTGATGAAAATGTGTGGTGTTGTTTCAGCCCTACAGCAACACTTACAATACCCAAATCATGATTTTGGGCAGGTTAATCGGCAAATAGAGGAAGTGCGCGCTCAAACTTACAATTATTTAAAAGGATGGATTGATGCCCAATCTGCTGAAGTCATGCAAGTTAATGAAGAACTTCAGCAAACCCTCGAAGAACTCCAGGTGGTAGAAGAAGATCTGCGTCAACAAAACGAAGAACTGACTAGTACCCGTGAGGCATTAGAATTGGAGCGCCAGCGTTACCAAGATTTATTTGAATTTGCTCTTGATGGTTACTTGGTGACAGATATTTATGGCGTAATCCAAGAGGCTAATAATGCCGCAGCAACTCTATTGTCTGTGCGTCAAAATCATTTAATCGGCAAACCATTAGTGTTGTTTGTTGCTGAGCAAGACCGTAATTGGTTTATTAAGCAACTACGTAATTTCCAAGATAGACAAGAAGGAGAAATTAACCTCAAACCACGACACGGTAAACCTTTTGTTGCTGGAATCAAGGTAGCTAGCGTTTACAATTCACAGGGTCAGCGGGTCAGTTGGCGATGGGTGGTGAGTGACATTAGTCAACGCAAACAAGCAGAAGAGGCATTACGCCAAGCCTCAGAAGAATTGGAACAAAGGGTGATAGAACGCACAGCAGAACTAGTCGTTGCTAACCAGCTGTTGCAACAAGAAATCATTGAACACCAACGCACCGAAGAAGCTTTGCAGCAAAGTGAAAACCTTTATCGCCAGTTAGTTGAAAGTCAAACTGACTTAATCATCCGCATAGATTTACAAGGACGGATTAATTTTGCCAATATAGCGGCGTGCGAAACATTAGGTTGGCAATTGAATGAGTTGCGCGGTCAGTCGTTGTTTGAGTTTTTTCCTCCAGATGAATTGCCGCAAGCGATAGAAAATCTGAGAGTTTCAGCATTATCATCTAATTACTTGACGATTAATGAACAACGTCTATTGACTATTAATGGCATTCGCTGCTTTCAATGGAACGTTGCTGCGATTCAAGATGAAACAGGAGAGGTAGTTGAAATTCAGGGAGTAGGCAGAGACATCACCGAGCGCCAGCAAATCGAAGAAGCGCTGCAAAAGAGTGAGGAGAAATTCCGCCTGTTTGCAGACAATGCTCAAGCAGTCATCTGGATAGAAAGCTCAGAGCCACAGCAAATCCTGTATGTAAATCAGGCTTATGAGAGAATTTGGCAGCGTTCTTGCGAAAGTCTATATCAGCAGCCTCAGTCCTGGATAGATTTGATTCATCCAGAAGACCGCGATCGCGTCATGGCAAAACTTCAGCAATATGATGATAACTCTCCTAGTTTTGAATATCGAATTTTGCGACTTGATGGTTCGGTGCGCTGGATTTGGTCTCGTTTCTTTGCCATGCACAATGAACAAGGAAATATTTACGCCTATGGTGGCATTGTCGAAGATATCAGCGATCGCAAGCAAACAGAAGAATCACTGCAAAGAAACGAAGAGCGACTGAGTTTAGCTCTAGCAGCAGCCAATATGGGGATATGGGATTGGAATCTTATCACCAACGAATCAGTTTGGTCTGCTAATAGTGGGCCATTATATGGTCTGCCTAGTGGTAGTTTGTGTCCCACCATTGAAGACTACCTAAATAATTTTATCCATCCAGAAGACCGTGAATCTGTAGCTCGCTGTCTTCGAGGACGAACTAAATGTAAACTGGAATTTCGTGTTGTCTGGCCTGATGGTAGCATCCATTGGTTAAGCAGAAAATGTCAGGTTTACTATGACGAACAAAGACAGCCAATCCGGATGATTATTGTAACTCAGGACATCAGCGAACGCAAACAGGCAGAACAGCAAATCCGCGAGCAAGCAGCCCTACTTGACATTGCCACCGATGCAATTTTAGTCCGAGATTTCCAAACCAAAATTTTATTCTGGAGTCAAGGTGCAGAGCGTTTGTATGGTTGGCGCTCAGAGGAGGCTTTGGGAAAAGATCCTCAAGAGCTTTTTTACAAAGATACTTCAACTCAACTAGAAACTGCTTTAAAAACTGTAAGTGAGCTTGGCTCTTGGCAAGGTGAATTACGTAAAGTAACCAAATCTGGTCAGGACATTATTGTCGCCAGCCGATGGACATTAGTGCGTGATGCAGCTGGGCAACCTCGTTCCATTCTTAGTGTTGATACTGACATCACCCAAAAAAAGCAACTCGAAGAACAGTTTTTCCGTACTCAGCGATTAGAAAGTCTTGGCAACCTAGCAGGTGGTATTTCCCACGACTTGAACAATATTTTGACACCTATTTTGACAGCATCTCAACTACTACAGACAAGATTCACTCAAGACAAAGAACGCGCTCACCACTTACTCACAATCATAGAAAGCAACGCCAAGCGTGGAGCTGGTTTAGTTAAGCAAGTGCTGTCATTTGCACGAGGATGCAAAGGAGAACGCACAATAGTTCAAATCAAGCACCTAATTGTAGAAATTGCCCAGATTGCCAAGCATACATTTCCCAAATCTATCGAATTTGCCATTGCTTTACCAGAAGACCTTTGGGCTATCTCTGGTGATGTTACACAACTGCATCAAGTGTTGATGAACCTAGTAGTGAATGCCCGTGATGCGATGCCAGAGGGCGGTATTGTGAAAATATGTGCAGAAAATTTATTGATTGATCAAGCCTATGCCACAATGAATTTTGATGCCCAAGTAGGCCATTATATTGTGATGACTATTGCAGATACTGGAATTGGTATGCCATCAGGAATATTAAATAAAATTTTTGACCCGTTCTTTACTACAAAAGATGGCAGTACAGGTACAGGGTTAGGGCTTTCAACCGTACTGAGTATTGTTAAAAGCCACGATGGTTTTATTAATGTATCTAGCAAAGTTGGTAAAGGCAGCGAATTTAAATTGTTCTTACCGGCAGTAGAGTCTACCGAAGCTTTAAATATAGACGAGATAGAATCGCCCAGGGGAGATGGGGAATTAATTTTAGTTGTAGATGATGAAGCCCAAATTCTAGAAATTACGACACTCACCCTAGAAGACTACAACTATAAAACTCTGGCTGCTAGTAATGGCATTGAGGCGATCGCACTTTACGCCCAGCATAAGCATAACATTAGTGCAGTCTTAATGGACATGATGATGCCAGAGATGGATGGAACGACCGCCATTCTTACTTTAAAAAAAATGAACCCACAAGTTAAAATCATTGCTTGTAGCGGACTCAATACTAATGACGCACTAACAGCAGAAGCTTATAGCAGTGTTGAGCTAGTTTTATCAAAGCCCTTCACTGCTCAAGAATTATTACACGGCTTACACCGCATACTCAAAAGTAGTTAGTAATTCGTACTTCGGCTCTGCT
Organism: Chroococcales cyanobacterium; assembly: GCA_038259655.1. Taxonomy (GTDB): domain Bacteria; phylum Cyanobacteriota; class Cyanobacteriia; order Cyanobacteriales; family Nostocaceae; genus Halotia. Next base: position 321 of record JBBSOP010000068.1, on the reverse strand, counting down.
CGGCAACGTAATTCGTCATTAAGCTTTCTACAAGACGCTAAGCGAGCGCTTAGAGCGTAGCTTTCGCTTTCTTAAAAAGTGTCTTAACCGTAACGTGAGTTCGACGGCTTTAAAAAACCCCGCTTCCATTCCTCTCCCCGACGCGGAATGTGGGTTAAAAACAACGTGAGTTCGATGAACCTCTCCCCAACCCCTCTCCGCTTCGGAGCTACGGTGTACACACAAGTACTATCTGAAAGGGTTTCAGGCGTTATAGACCCCTTAAATCGTCATTACGAGCGCAGTGATAACGGAGCGAAGTAATCACATAATCCCGTGGTT
>JBBSOP010000067.1:0-14485 GCA_038259655.1 Chroococcales cyanobacterium | reverse complement strand
TCAATGCTGTTACTTTTAGTCCTAATGGTCAAGTCCTGGCCGCCGCTAGTTGGGATAGTACAGTCAAACTCTGGAGCCGTGAGGGTAAATTGATTAAAACCCTCAACGGACATCGCGCTCCAGTATTAAGTGTGAGCTTTAGCCCTGATGGTCAAACCTTGGCATCGGCTAGTAACGATAACACCATAATTTTATGGAATTTGCATCTTGATGACCTACTCCTTCGTGCTTGCAACTGGGCAGATGATTACCTCAAACACAACCCCAACGTTGAAGGGGGCGATCGCTTTCTTTGTGATGGCGTTAGCTATAGACGCTAGTACCGCTACGCGGAAGTCAAAAGTCAAGGCTTCGGCTTCTCTACGAGACGCTACGCGAACGCTCAGCCTTGACCCTGAGTGTAGTCGAAGGGTCAAAAGTCAAATCTTTTTAACTAGATTTAACATTTGTGGGAGCGATCGCTATCCACTACTTCATCAGGGTTTGTCTGCTTGCTGTCTTCTTCGGTAGCTTCTTGGGGAAAATTTGCTAAAAAAGCTAGCAGCCTCATGCGGCCGATATAAGGCCAGCCACCTTCAGACTCAATATCTTTTAAGAGCGAGTAGAGTTTTTGGCGATTATCAGGCAAACTTTCTTGAAAAGCACCATCCCTGATGTCTCGATGTAACTGCTCTAATTGCCGTAACAAGTTCAAAAGAGCGATCGCATCTCCTTGATAAACTTCCGCGACATTATGCACTGCGTTGGCGATTGTTTGCAGTTGCTCAGATAATTTATCCAATTCCAGACTATTATTTTTGCTCACACTACCCTATCCGTGTAAATCAGGTCTACTCAAATTTACCGGAGATTTTTAATTTTCATCCGTTGTTACCAGTTTTAGACCACAATCAAAAAAGTAGAGGAGATAATGTTTCTTGAAGCTTATCCCCTATTCGTCTGTATTTTGGATTAATTTTACAGGCGATCGCTTTCACTTGTAAAACAGCGCAGCGACGCTCAATACAGCCTCTACACAAGCTAGATCCAATCAGAACTTCTGAATTTAAGGTTAGAGTGCTTTGATTTTGAGTTAAAAAAAATCGTATGATCTGGCTGATTTCCCCATAAAGCATTGGGTTGTATGTAGTGGCGACACATACATAATACAAAACGACGACTTGGGCAATGCCGTAGATGTTTCTAGCATTCATCAGGCATAAAGTAAACCCATATCTTCGTGTTCCTTGAAGTACGCACTTTAGATATTAATTTTTGACATTGAGGTTGACCATGAGGTATCGCGCTTTAATTGTTACATTCTTGGCTTTATGCCTAGGGCTAATAACTGCTTGTAGTGAAGGCCCTTCTTCTAGTGGTGGTAGGGATTTACTCTCCTACGACCAAATTAGAGGCACTGGCTTGGCTAACAAATGCCCACAACTGGCAGAAACTAGCCGTGGTTCCATTCCCCTCGACTCTAGCCAGTCCTACGCCATCAAAGAACTCTGCTTAGAACCAACCAATTTCTTTGTCAAAGAAGAACCTGCTAATAAACGGCAGCAAGCAGAATTTGTGGCTGGCAAATTATTGACCAGATACACTTCTACCATTGATCAGGTACAAGGCAACTTGAAAATCAACCCAGATAATAGCCTGACCTTTACAGAAGCTGATGGTCTTGACTTCCAAGCCATAACTGTAAAACTTCCTGGTGGTGAATTAGTACCTTTCCTATTTACTATCAAAGACTTGGTTGCTCAAACACAACCTGGTTTGACCAGTATTAACACCTCCACAGACTTTGAAGGTACTTTCAAGGTTCCTTCCTATCGTGGTGCTGCTTTCTTAGATCCTAAAGGTCGTGGTGTCGTCAGCGGCTATGATAATGCCGTGGCTCTTCCTGCCCAAGCCGATGATGAAGAACTCACCCGCGCTAACGTCAAGCGTGCGGAAATTCTCAGTGGCGAAATTTCTTTGCAAGTAGCTAAAATAGATAACTCTACTGGTGAAATTGCTGGTACTTTCGTAAGTGAACAACCATCTGATACCGATTTAGGTGCTGGCGAACCTAAAGAAGTCAAGATTCGAGGTCTGTTTTACGCACGAGTTGAACCAACTGGTGTATAAACCATCTTGAGTCAATGTAGAGACGCGAAACTTTGCGTCTCTACAAGTATTTTGGGCTATTCTTGACATTTACACTTTAAAAATGTCTTATTTGCTTGATGAAGAAGGGAAAGACAACAAAAGCTCAAAAGTTTTTACCCTTTTCCCCTCTTAATTTATTGCTACATGTCGCTTTTGATGCCACTGCCATGCATGAGTCACAATATCTTTGATAGATGAGTACTGAGGTTGCCAATTTAAGACTTTTCTGGCTTTCTCACCACTGCCAATTAAAGATGGAGGATCACCAGGACGGCGATCGCACTCTTGTACAGTTATTGGTAGTCCAGTTACCTGTTCGGCGGCTGCAATGACTTCTCTAACAGAAAAGCCGCTACCATTGCCTAAATTAAAAATTTCACTGTCGCCGCCTTTTAAGAGATATTCCAAGCCCAAAACATGGGCAGATGCCAAATCGCTGACATGAATATAATCACGAATACAAGTACCATCAGGCGTGGGATAATCAGTACCAAAAATTGAGATAGATTCCCGTTTGCCTAAAGCTGTCAGCAGTACCAAAGGAATTAAATGGGTTTCTGGGTTGTGATCTTCGCCTAATAAACCCTTGGGATCAGCACCAGCGGCGTTAAAGTAACGAAAACGCACTGATTTTAATCCATAAGCAACATCAAAATCAGCAAGAATCCGTTCCACCATTAACTTAGTAGCGCCATAAGGATTGATGGGATTTTGGGGATGATTTTCTGGAATCGGGACAATTTCTGGCACTCCATAAGTAGCGCAAGTAGAAGAAAAGACAAATTTCTTAATGGATGCGGCCAGCATAGCTTCTAGGAGGGTCAGGGTTCCTAACACGTTATTGCGGTAATATTTAGCTGGGTCTGTAACCGATTCTCCTACGTAGGCATAAGCCGAAAAGTGCATGACTGCGGTAATATTACGGGTTTTAAATAAATCATCAAGCAAAGCGCGATCGCCTGTGTCACCTACTACCAGTTCAACTTGTAAAACCTTTTCTACTAAGTCTCGATGTCCATAAACGAGATTATCAAGGATGATCACGTCATAATCGGCTTGTTTAAGAGCAAGTACAGTGTGAGAGCCAATATACCCTGCTCCCCCTGTGACTAAAATGCTGGGCTTTCCAGACGACATAAGTTTTTCCTTTATAGTTGACATCTACCAAATTAATTTAGTTTACTGGTGCTACATTACTCCTCTATAAAATTAAAAATAATAGACTCAGTAGGAAAAAATTGCACTAAAATCACTACGACGGTAGTCTTTGGTTACAGGCTTGAGGTATTTGCAGTCAGGTAACAGTGCTATTACAATTTGACGATAAAATAAACCCACTGCCCAAACCCTCTAGGTTGAACATTACAGGTTGTTTGGTTACTTTATACCAAAAAAACCTTGAGGAAGTTCTTCCTAGAGGAAACCGCGCCACTGGCTCACCGCACCAGAAAATTTGAGAGTTTATCTATGTTTCTACTGCTAAGCCGGGTACTATTGTGGCTACTGATTGGCACTATCGTATATTCCCTGTTCCAGAGATTTTATCCCAGTGGCTCTTTTGCAGGGCGATTAGTCTTAGTCATTGTGTTGATTGTTATCGCGCTGTCGTTTGTTAATCCTAATGAACCAGCTGTTGCGTCTTTGTGGAGATTGATATCATTTCCCCTCAAGCCTCTGGGAGCTTCGATGTTGTTGATGATGTTTGCAGCTCAAAGAATCAAGGGAGGCGGAATAGACGCTCCAGGAGGATATTTGTTGGGTTGGGCGCTGACCATTTTGCTGTTGTCCAGTACGCCAGCGATCGCTTACTTCTTGGTGAGGACACCAATAGCAATGGTTGATCACACTAACCTAGCAAATAATGCTTACCCTGTAGAAACCCTGGTAGCATTAAGACAAGACACCACTGCCAACTATGTCTCAGATCTAGCAGGGGATACTATCCTACCTGCTATAAATCCGAGTCAGGCAAACATAGCATTCAACTCGGTGGATATAAAAATTCCATCTTATCTGTTACAAAATCCTCAACAGATCAGTTCACGGGGATTACGGATTGAAGACTTTGTACCCAGTGCAGCAACCCTGCAACTAACAACCCAAGTCTGGGAAAGTTATCTTAGCCAAGTTTACATTTTCTTGCGTGGTAATCAGGTACAAGGTTAAAAAATCACTTTAAAAAGGCCGCAATGCTACATTCTAGTGGCTGGCCTTATTTAAATTTTTATGAGAATTGTTGATGGTGATTCCACGATTTTTTAGCCCTTTGGCTTTGCTCAACTCCCGACCACTCAGTTGGTTTCGACTTCGCTTAACCAACTGCTATGGTAATTTTATTACTAAAATTTATCTAAAAACAGATTAATGATCTGTTGGTTTAGGATGATACAGTTGCGAAATTGCTTGAATGGCCAACTCTCGACGACTTGCTAGACTCGCTGCTTACCTGCGTCCCCATTGGCGGGAGGCTACATTAGGCATTATCGCGTTGTTGTCTGTAAACGCACTAGGTGTTTATATCCCCTGGTTAATTCGTGCTTGCGTTGATAAACTCTCAACAAACTTCAGCTTAAACCAAGTACTAAATTACGTAGTGCAAATCATCTTGCTGAGTTCAGCGATGTTGCTCATACGTATGGCATCGCGCATCTGGCTATTTGGGGTAGGTCGTCAGGTAGAATTTGATCTCAAACAACGGATTTTTGAACACTTACTCAAGTTGGAGCCGGCTTATTTTGCCACTAATACTGCTGGCGATTTGATTAGCAGAGCCACTAGTGATGTAGACAATATCAGGCGGTTGTTAGGTTTTGCGGTGTTGAGTTTGGCGAATACATTTTTTGCCTATCTCCTCACATTGCCAGTCATGTTAGCAATTAGTGTAGATCTAACATTAGCTTCTTTGGCAGTGTATCCCTTGATGTTTTTGTTAGTGCATCTGTTTAGCAATCACTTACGCCAACAACAAGCAGCAGTCCAAGAGCAACTCTCTGATATCAGTGAACTGATTCAAGAAGATATTAGTGGCATTGCCTTAATTAAAATTTATGCCCAAGAAGAAAACGAACGTCGAGCTTTTGCTCAAAGGAATCAGCAGTTATTAGCAGCTAATATGCAACTAGCCAAAAGCCGAAACATTTTGTTTCCGCTGATTGGTGGTCTAGCTAGTGTTAGTTCGCTGATTATAATTTGGCTGGGAACGGTGCGAATATCTTCTGGAACGCTGGCAGTTGGGGATTTTTTAGCGCTGTTAATTTATGTAGAGCGTCTAGTTTTCCCTACTACACTTTTAGGATTCACGATTACTGCCTATCAACGAGGTGAAGTTAGTATTGATCGCTTAGAGTCTATTTTGACTGTTACACCAAAAATTCAAGATAACGCCGATGTCATCCATGTAGATAGGACTGATGTAAAGGGGGAATTAAAAGCGAAAAACCTCAGTTACACTTACCCTGGTTCTAGTACCCCAGCTTTAGAAAATCTCAATTTTACGATCGCACCTGGGGAATTAGTGGCTATTGTTGGGGCAATTGGTTCTGGAAAATCAACTTTAGCAAATGCCTTACCACGGTTGTTAGATATTGAATCAGGGCAGTTATTTTTAGATGGGTGGGATATTACTAAGATAGCGTTGGCTGATTTACGCAGTGCGATCGCCTATGTCCCGCAAGATAGCTTTTTGTTCAGCACCACAATCAAAAATAATATCCGCTACGGTGATCCAGTCAGAGAACAAGAAGATGTCGAATTTACAGCCCAAACAGCTCAAATTCACCCAGAAATCATGAATTTTCCCCAGCAATACGAAACTCTTGTGGGTGAACGTGGTATCACTCTTTCAGGCGGACAACGACAACGCACTGCTTTAGCTAGAGCAATGTTAGTCGATGCACCAGTATTAATTTTAGATGACGCTTTATCGAGTGTAGATAATCAAACTGCTACCAAAATCCTGAACAATCTTTCGAGTGATACAGATAAGAGAACTGTAATTTTTATTACGCATCAATTATCGGCTGCGGCGGCGGCTGACCGAATTTTTGTCATGGATAAAGGAAAAATTGTCCAGACAGGAAATCACTTAGAACTTGTACAAAAACAGGGTTTATATAGAACTTTGTGGAGCCAGCATCAAGTTGAAGAATTATTACGTTAGTTTTTTAACATTGAAGACAATTTAATATACGGTGAGTATAATTTGTCAGCTACTGTCAATCGACAAATTATACTAATTGAAAATAAATGCTGGAATTTCTGCAAACCTTTTTTGCTGAAGATTTATTTATTCCCCACGGACATTGTTACCTCTGGAAGCCAGGATTAGTTGGGTTACACATCCTATCAGATTCTTTAATTGCCCTAGCCTATTTTTCTATTCCGCTTGAGTTGATTTCACTTTATCAAGAATGCTACCCACATCCAGCACAAAAAATTCAGACTTGTATGGAGGAAATTGACCTCGATTTTATTAAAGAAGACTTACCAAAAATATTATCTTCTATGAATATGGGAGCCGATCGCATCCGCAATATCGTCCTCTCATTACGCAATTTTTCACGGCTAGATGAAGCGGAAATAAAGCAGGTTGACATTCACGAAGGTATTGATAGTACGTTACTAATTTTGCAAAATCGTTTGCAAGACCCAGGAAAACATATAAATATCCAAGTTATTAAAGAACACGGTAATTTGCCTAAAATCGACTGCTACCCCGGTCAACTCAATCAAGTATTTATGAATATTCTGGCTAATGCTATTGATACTTTGAAAGAGTCAATACTCGGTTGTCAATTGTCAATGGATAATTTAGAAATAGCTAATAATCAACAATTGAAAACTAATAATCCACAGATTCGGATTTGCACTGAGGTTATTGACAACAATCAAGTCGTGATTCGGATTGCTGACAACGGCTGTGGGATGACAGAAGCAGTAAAGCAAAAGATTTTTGACCCGTTCTTTACTACGAAACCTGTTGGTTCAGGTACAGGCCTTGGGATGTCAATTAGCTACCAGATTGTCAATAAGCATGGTGGTATCCTCAAGTATATTTCAGCGCCATTCCAAGGTACAGAGTTCTTGATTCAGATTCCTATCCAAATGAAATCTGCTTGACGGTTGTAGATAGACACATAACTTGATGAAATCGGTGTTATCTAAAGCAATGATGGCGTTAGTTTTTCTAGTTACTTGGGCAGTATAAAGTACCCAAATAAACTAGTCTAGTATCAACAATGTTTAAAATTAAATTCTCAGAATCCTCTGCAATTAAAGATTTACAGCACCGCCATCTAGGAGCGATCGCTGCTTTAATTCTAATTAGCTTATTGACTTCATGGAGGGGATTACCATCTCACCATGCCATATCTAACTGCTGGGAAGGCTTGTTGTGGGGAATAGCTGATCCAGTCATTGGCTTGGATCGTTTAGCCAGCGTTGTTGTTGTTGGCTTACTCTCGGCTAACATGATTCATGGTACTTTGATTGCTAGCTCTTTCCTATTAGCAACAGTCTTAGGAACATTGCTTCATTTGTACCAGTTCAATTTACCAGGTGCAGAAATAGCGATCGCTTTTTCTAGCATTACTTTTGGCGTTATGTTAGTGATGCCAAATCAATCTCACTGGTTGATCATCGCACTATTAGGAGTGATAGCTGGTTTGTTTCAAGGTTATAGCAATGTTCAATCTATTCTTAGGGCAGATATAGTGCCATTGCTTGCCTATATTTTTGGTCTTATCTTAACTCAGTACGCAGTTGTGATGAGTGCTAAAACAATTGGTAATTTAATTAGCCAAAGAAAAATAAACGAGTTTTTACCAGGAATAATTCAATTTATAGGTTTCGCTTTTTGCGCGATTGGGATTGTGTTTCTGAGAAATTCAATCAACTAAATCAAGTATTTTACTATATTACTGTTAATGGCTAATTATTTGTACCATTAACAGTGAAATAGTTAGAAAGCTCCGATACGTCCAAAGATGATATAGAAAGTTTTTCCAATCAGTAACAAGTCGTAAAATCGATGCCAATTATTTTGATACTGCAAGTCTAAATCAACTATCTGTTCAAAATCTTTCACTTGAGAACGGCCATTTACTTGCCATTCACCAGTTAATCCAGGTTTGACATTTAAACGTTGCCAGTGACGTTTTGTGTATTTTACGACTTCATCTCCGGTAGGTGGACGTGTTCCTACTAAACTCATTTCACCTACAAGGACATTCCAAAACTGAGGTAATTCGTCTAAGCTTGTGCTTCGCAAAAAGCGACCTATTTTTGTGACTCGAAAGTCATTTTTGTTTTTAAAGATTAGCCCGTTAGCTTCGTTATCCACTAATGATTTTAACTGTTCTGCATCGCTAACCATTGAACGGAACTTCCGAATCACAAAGAGCCTTCCTTGGAGTCCATAGCGTTCTTGAGTGAAGAAAATTGACCCTGGACTATCGATTTTGATTGCGATCGCTATAGGTACAAACACGATGGCTAGAATTACTAGCCCTACTAAACTTCCCAATATATCTAAACTACGTTTAAACTTAGACTTTACCGAGGAATGAGGTGTAAATTCTAATTCCCAAGCTTTGTAAGTAGCACCTTGAAAGACGCTTTGTAATGATGTTTGATACATTTTCTAGCCGAATATTGAGCAACAAGGGTAGAATTACGTAAGCTTCAACTCGACTATAGACTTAAGTTTTATTAACAGTATTACGTTTTACAGTATATTTACTTGATCTTCATCAAGATAGCGGGGATCATCATATTTTACAAAGTTCATGTGAAGATAAGATAAAGCTAAGACCAATCTACCGTATGGAGGATGGTTAAGTATAATTTTTATGTGTGAAAACTGCTGTAGTTTAAAAATTTGTTACTAACTGATTACGTCGGCGGGAAAAATCAACTAAATATCTGATATGAATGCAGGTAGCAAGCGAAAACATCTCCTAAAGAGGGATTTTTCCCAAAAAAGCATGAGATAGCATATCTTGCAGAATCAAGGTAGCAGATAGCAGTTGAGGAAAAATATCTCTACATCATAAGTTTGGCAAGATCATCAAAAAACACAATCATTATTTTGGTGATAAGTTTACTCAACTATTCAAGGATAATTAGCGACATTATATTTAGGGGTGGTAAAGATATGGTTTCAGCAGGAATCGAAGTTAAAGTTAGTCGCTTAGAATCCATTGTTGAGCAAATTGGGGAAGCGGTAATTTCTACGACTGAGACAATTGAACGCCTTGCTGAAAGATTAGAAAATTTAAGTGTGCAAGTTGAAGCACAGGGAAAGCAGGTACAGCAGCAGGGCTATCAAATTTTCGCGTTGTGTGATGCTGTCCAAAGCCTAGCTGAATCTCAGGACGACTCACTACAAAAACTAGCTAAACTGACACAAAGCCTAGACAAGTTGACATCCTTGATTCAAGGAACGGACTAAGTATAGGGCATCCCTTCTCTGCGAGACGCTGCGCGTTAAGCGTAGCGATGCCGCAGGCTTTACGGCTGCGCTACTTCGGCATCGCTCAGCACAAGTCAGGGCAAGTGGGCATGGAGCGAAAGAAGTAGCCAAGTCGCTTCTGTACCAGACGCTGCGCGAAGTTTTTCTTGTTAATTTTTAATTTTATATTTTTAATTTTTAATTCAAAAAGGGTCATACCTTGAGTTGAGTTACAGCGATATTGCCAGAAAAACAGACATCTACATCGCTGCCGGGAGTGCGATCGCGTTTGCTATATTCTCCTACATAATAAAAATGATCACCGTCAATGCGATAGTTGACTGGCAAAGGTTTGGTACATGGTTGACAAAATACTAATTCTGGATTCGGTTCTCCTGGTTGCAGATGCGGCAGATTGACATTCCAAAAGCTTCCAGGTTCAATAGGACGCTGGAGTAAATCTGCTAAAACTTTAGTTGTTAACTTTGCAGCTAAATCCCAATCAAAATTCTGTTTAGCTTTGCGGTAATGGGAAATAGCAATTCCTGGAATACCATGCATTGCTGCTTCTCGCACAGCAGCAACAGTGCCAGAAATGTAGGCATCGACTCCTAAATTACCACCAGCGTTAATACCAGACAAGACAAATTTGGTATCTGGACAAATTTGCGTTATGGCAATTCTGACACAATCAGCAGGAGTACCTGCGATCGCATATTCAATTTCAGAACGCCGCTGGAGGTGAATTGGCTGCGTAGTGGTGACTTGATGCCCACAACCCGATTGATGGTACTTGGGTGCGGCAATAATCGCCTTTTTGCCATTAACGGCTGTAATCAGGGCTTGGATACCAGGAGCGTCAATTCCATCGTCGTTAGTTAAGATAATAGTCATACTTAATTATGGGATTTCCATGTTCTCTATTCCCTTTTAAATTGGTTGTGTAGTATTTTTGGTGCAAGTCTGTCTTAAGAAATTTCCAATGAAACAGCTCCTCAACCAATTACTGAGCATTAAAAAACACTTTATCCGGCTTATTTTACCGTTGTTAGCGATCGCTTTAGGTTCGTCGCTGTTTGCTACACCTGCATTAGCTACGGGTGTATACCAAATGCCAAGCTTGACAGCAAGCGATGCTAACTGGGTGCTAGATAAAGGTGACGTTATTAGCCGCATCAATGAAGGCAAGATTAGCAGTTCCTTTGAAGATTTAGCTCAAAAAACTGGCAATGAAGTCAGATTTGTGAGTGTGCGCCGCCTCGATTATGGAGAAACAGCCGAAAGTTTTACGAAAGCACTGTTTGAAAAATGGTTTCCGACAAAAGCAGCCCAAGCTAATCAAACATTGTTGGTGCTAGTTACAATTGCTAACAATAGCGCTATCATCACAGGCGATAAAGTCAAGTCTGTGTTGACAGACTCTATTGCCGAAAGCGTAGTTGATCAAACATTAGGTGTGCCATTACGGGATGGTAACAAATATAATCAGGCATTTTTAGATGCAAGCGATCGCTTAGTTGCTGTCCTCTCTGGTCAACCTGACCCTGGTCCACCAGAAGTCACCGATAATGTGCAAGTAGAAGGCACATTTACTAAAGCAGAAGAAACCGACCAAGGTAACGCTACTGCTTGGGTAATAGGATTATTAATTGCCGCCACCATTATCCCGATGGCGACTTACTACATCTATCAGGTGAATCAACCATCATCTGATGGGTAATGAAGGTGAAAAGCTAAATTTTTATGCTTCATACTTCTTGCTAATCCTGAACATACTCTTGCCCTGTAATTAAAGCTATCTCAGCTCGGACAAATTCTCGGCCTAAATAAGCTGCATGGTCTAACTGAGTCACTAAACAGGGCTGAGTTTCTTCAAAAATTTTCACACAAAGTTCTTTGGCTGTCCTCCCACTAAAAATTGTTGTGTTAGTTCGTTCCACTTTTCCCCGCGCCGGAATTACCTTTCCCGTTTCTGGATCGACGGCTAAACCGCGATCGTCAATCACGTTTGTAAAATGTTTTGCATAAATTAACCCACCTTCTCTATCCAAGTAGATAATGAAATATCCACCGGGATCTAAATCAATATGACGCTGAGAAAGTTTGTGATCAATTGCTGCCAAATCTTCAACTATTAAATCCATAAGCATTTTCAAAAGCAAATTTCTTTCTTCAGGGTTTTTACACTCCACATCAAGTGTAATTCCTATCTTACTTAATATTTTTAATATATTTTTGACTTGTTTTACTTTAATACTTATTGACAGTAGACGATTAAAATTAAAAGTAATCTTCAATCAAATCAAAAACAAAGCATCTGTCCCTGAGATTTTGCATATACTCTGCGTTACAAATCTTCCCTGAAGGCACAGCAATTATCTCAGGCATCACCTTAATATTAAAAATAGCAGCAACAATATTTTTTCCAATCCCTAAATAAAATACTAAATTTGGTATGACCATCGAACGAGTTCCCCAAAAACACTATCCCAAGGCTGAAATTGGGCGGCGAGGTATGGCATTAGGGCTAGATTTCCTCGGTGTATGGTTGATCAGTTCCTTGTTAGGCAGCAGTAGTTTTGGTATTCAATTTATTCAGATCCTAGTTTTTATTGTCTGTTGGCTGATTTTGCGGGTGGTGGTGGTATACAACAATCGGGGGCAAAGTTTAGGGCGTTGGGCTTTCGATTTGAAGGTGCTAGAAGTCGAAGATGGGCAAGTGATGGATAGGATTCCAGAATTGCAGGCACTGCTGAAGCGAGAAGCTATAATTGGCTTCGGTGCGCTTTTGGTGTCAATTGCCCTTAGCAATATCAGAGCCAATTTCACTGCTATACTGCTAGTACTTCCTCTGGCAATTGACTGTGGTGCTGCCTTGTCTGATACCCAGTTGCGGCAAGCTTTGCATGACCGCTATGCTGGAACTTTCTTGGTTTCGTCGCGTCGGGGCTATTCGCTGGATATAAAAGTTAAGCGATTAGTTGAAAATTTGCGTCGTAATGTGAGAAGATAGTCATTTGTGTTAATTCTCCTCAAGCTTTACTGTTTGTAAAAAATCTATGGCTAAGAGTAAAGGTGCCCGCATAATAGTCACACTAGAGTGTACTGAGTGTCGTAGCAATCCAGACAAGCGTTCTGCTGGTGTTTCACGGTACACCAGTACTAAGAACCGTCGCAACACAACTAACCGCCTAGAACTGAAAAAGTTCTGCACCCATTGCAATAAACATACCGTTCACAAGGAAATTAAGTAAAGATGAGCTATTACCGTCGTCGCCTGTCTCCAATTAAGCCAGGAGATCCAATTGATTATAAGGATGTTGATTTGTTACGTAAGTTTGTTACCGAGCGGGGTAAGATACTACCGCGTCGGATAACAGGGCTTACATGCAAACAACAGCGAGACTTGACATTAGCGATTAAACGTGCGCGGATTGTGGCTTTATTGCCCTTTATTAATGCCGAAGGCTAAATCAATTTTGGATTTTAGATTTTGCGGAAAGTTGTGATAGCGAAGCGTTAGCGAGTCTGCGAGCGTCGGAGGGTTTCCAACGCCACTTACTACCCTAAGGGAGCGCTAAGAGCAAACAAGCTGGGAAACCCTTTCGGGAAAAGACTGCCCTGTCTAAGTACGGCGCTGTCTATCCAACGCAGTGGCTCCTCAGTAAACAACTTTCCCAGCCAGATTTTTAGATTAACAGTAAAAGCTGTATTCAAATCACAATTAGCTTGGCCTTTTTGAGTCTGAAATCTGAGTAATAAAGTCTAAAATTGGTTTTACATAAAAATCTTTGGATTTTGGATTTAATAACTCGATATTAAATCTAAAATCCTCAATCTAAAATTTAAAATTACTAGAGTGCAAGAGTTGTGGATAAGGGGACGCTAGTTGAATTTCGGGTTCAAGGCGATCGCCGTCTGGGTGTGGTAGAACGTCCAGATGGAAAAACCCGCTGGTTTGTGGTAGATGAACGCGGTCAATCTCACAGCCTTGCGCCTAGACAAATTACTTATACAGTTAACGGACAAGTTTACAAGACCTCTGAAATTGCCAGCTTTTTACAGCAGATTAAGCCTTATTTAGATCCATCAAGCTTAGAAGTAGCGTGGGAATTACTGGTAGAAGATGGGGAAACAGTCACACCTGCCGAAATGGCAAACTTGCTGTTTTCCCAATCCGATCCAGCTTTTTGTTATGCCGCGCACTGCTTGTTGTCAGACGATAAACTCTATTTTAAGCAAAAAGGAGACGCTTACGAACCACGAACTGCGGCTCAGGTAGCAGAACGTAAACACCAAATAGAAATAGAAGCTCTTAAGGCTAAAGGACAGCAGGAATTTTTGGCTCGTGTAGAGCAAGCCCTGCAAGGTGAAGCGGTAGAATGGCAGCGTCACGATCGCCAGCGTCTAGAAGGACTAGAAAAATACGCAGCGCTGCTGGCGGATGTTGTCAAAACAGGAGTAAATTTTGACTCTCTAGGTCGTGCCTATCCCCCGTCAGCCTCAGTCTTAGAGACTATGACCATGCTAGTCCGTCCCGCAACTCCTCAAGGAGCCTTGCAATTATTGATAGATCTAGGTTGGTGGAATGTCCATGAGAACTTGTTCTTGCGTCGTTCGTCAATTCCGGTTCAGTTTCCTCACAAGGTATTAGAAGTGGCGCAACAGCGTTTGGATTTTCCACCAGCTGACTTAGATGCAAATCGCCTAGATTTGAATCATCTGAAGGTTTATACAATTGATGATGAAAGCACCACTGAAATAGATGATGGTCTTAGTTGGGAATTACTTTCAGATGGAAGGCAGCGCTTGTGGGTACACATCGCCGATCCTACCCGGTGGCTAATACCAGAAGATGATTTAGATTTAGAGGCTAGGAAGCGGGGAAGTACAGTTTATTTGCCT
>JBBSOP010000066.1:0-14565 GCA_038259655.1 Chroococcales cyanobacterium | reverse complement strand
CCACTTCACCAGATTTTACCTTGGGAGCCGAAGGATTAAACCATTCGGTTACAGGGCGATCGCCAAAAAATGAGCGCAAGCGATCGGTTGTCCAAGGTTCTGTAAGTAAGCTGTATGGTACTACTTCATGACCAGCAGCAGTCAGCAAAACTTTTTGCTTTGTACCACCTTTACAACCTGGTTTGCTATAGAAAATTACTCTTGCCATTTAACTAACTCCTAATCCTAGAGGTTCAAATCCCCGATTTTTAAGAAGTCGGGGATCTTGTCTGCTATAGCACTAAAAATTTTTAGCACTATGCTTAATCGTGTCAAACTCAAATCTTGCTTTCGGCTCAGTTTCGCCGTAAACATTAAAAGTCACAGTTGGCTCATCACCTATTGCTTCCACACTGTGAACTGCATCGGGAGTCAAGCTGACAATATCACCCGGAGATAGAATGATTTCTCCCGTCGGTGCAATTTTGTCTGGAGATTCTGGGCTAGGGGTGCGTTGCCAAAAAGTGTTTTTTTCTTGACCTTTTAACACCGCTACTACTCCCCATGTCCCATGATTATGAATGTTTGATTGAGTTCCCGGTGCAAATGTTACTGTTTGCACCGTCAGCGGAAAACCCAATTCATCATAAAGTAGTAAAACAGAGGTTCCCGTTGTGGGAGAAGGTTCTAAATTTTGACTTCTCACCCAGTAGGAATTTACAATCAAGCGCCTTACTAACATGCGGATTTCTGGCAAACGAGTAGATTCATCTGCCACATTGTTGAGAACATCTTCTATCTCAGTTAAAAATCGGTAGAAGCGATAATTCTCTCTTAATAAATCCCATGCTCTGACAGAGTTACAGGCTTGATACTGACCGTCTCCAGTTACCAGCCAATCCCTACCTTTCATGACTTTTAAACTCTTAGCCCTGAAGATTGTGGCAAGAGAAATACTGGTGCAGGATACATAGTTCCCAGATTATTATTGTTAGGAATAATTATGGGAGATGAGGGAAAAGTACTAGGAAGCGGATTACTAGGAAGTTCCGATGTGGAAAAAGGTTGATAGAAAGAAAAACTATTCATGATTTGTTGAGGTTTTGATTGTGGAGTAATTAATCATCTTCTGCTGGACGAGTCAAAATATCTAGGAGGATTCCTGCTCCGAAATCATGCTTGTCGCTAATTTCTTTGACTCTGGTACTTACTTGCTTGGCTTGATCGATCGCTCCTAACTTTGCTAATACCAATCCCGAAGCAGCATAAGCATTTAAGTACAGCCTGATTTGGGGTTCTTCTTGCCGATTCACTAATATAGGTTTAAGGTGATCCCAATCATCAGGAAATTGCTCTGCTTCTTTAATTTTATCTATAACTTTGGTTGCTGTTTGTAATGCCAAAGCATAATTATTTTTATAGTAGAAAAACCTATAAGCTGCTATCAAAACATCGGTGTTATCTCCAGTTTTGGCTAGAGCTTGTTGAATATATTTTTCCGACTCTGATGTATTTTCCCAGGTTTGTGCTGCTAAGATCAGCAACTTTTTGACATCTTCTGGAACCTCAAACCATGAGAATCGATTGGCATCAACTTCTTGCATAATCATCTCCTATAGGAGGCAAGGGGGCAGGGAGCAGGGAGCAGGGGAGGCAGGAGAGGCAGGGGAAGCAGGGGAGAATTAATTCCTAGTTCCTAGTCCCTAGCCCCTAGCCCCTTAAAACAACGTCAAAATGTACACCAAAGTAAACAAAACAATCCAAATAATGTCTACAAAGTGCCAGTAAATCTCTGCCATTTCCACGACAGTATGATTACTTGCAGAATAGCTATCAGGACGACGCGATCGCCATAATATACTCAACATCCATAACAGCCCTATAAAAACGTGCAAACCGTGGAACCCAGTCCTGATATAAAAGCAGTTGGCGAAGACGTTGGTAGTCAAACCATATCCTAAAGTTGCGTACTCATAGGCCTGACCCAGCAAGAAAGTTGCACCCATGATGGCAGTAATTCCGTACCATCTCTGCATTCCTTTAAGATTATTCTTTTTAATCGCCACAACACCGAAATGCATGACGAAACTACTAGACACCAGAATGATGGTGTTAATCGTCGGCAATAATAGCTCTACCTCGGTTGCTTTTGGAGGCCAAACCTCTGTAATGCCACGAAAGAACAAAAAAGTGGCAAAAAATCCGCCAAACATTAAAGATTCAGAGGCAAGAAAAGTTAACAATCCCCAAATTCTTAAATCTGGATGATGTTCTTCGTGATGTTCGCTTGTTGTCGCTATGGTCATATTTTTTACTCTTTGAGAAACTTAGTGTCTTAGTGTCTTTGTGTTTTTTCACCACCAAGACACTAAGACACAAAGAATTAACTATGCACTGGCTTCCGAGGTTGCAGATGCCTGGAGATCGTGACCGTAGTCGTAAGGGCCATGAGTCACAACGGGTAACACTTCCCAGTTTTCGATCATTGGTGGTGAGCTGGTTGTCCATTCTAAGGACAAAGCTTGCCAAGGATTATCACCCGCGATTTTACCTTTGCTCCAACTGTAGATAATGTTGATCGCAAAAGGAATTACCGATATGCCTAAAACAAATGCACCAATTGTACAAAGTTGATTGAGGTCAACAAATTGAGGATCATACATGGCAACGCGTCGGGGCATTCCTTGCAAACCCAACTCGTGCATCGGTAAGAAGGTCAAGTTAGTGCCGATGAAGGTGAGGCCAAAATGAATACGACCCCAGGTTTCATTCAGCATTCGTCCGGTGATTTTGGGGAACCAGTGATAAATACCGGCATAAATGCCAAACACGGAACCGCCAAATAAAACGTAATGGAAATGTCCCACAACATAATAGGTATCGTGGACGTGAATATCAAAGGGGGCTGTTCCCATCGTCACACCGCTTAAGCCGCCCATCACGAACATAGACAATAAGCCAATGGCGAATAGCATGGCACTGGTGAAGCGGATTTTACCACCCCAAAGGGTAGCAACCCAGCCGAAAATTTTCACGCCAGTAGGCACAGCGACAATTAAAGTCGAGATAGTGAAGAACATCCGCATCCAACCGGGTGTACCGCTGGTAAACATGTGGTGTACCCAGACGAATAAACCGACGACGCAGATAGCTAAACTTGAATAAGCGATCGCTTTATAACCAAAAATTGGCTTCCGCGCGTGAACGGGAATCACTTCGGACATAATGCCGAAGATGGGCAGAATCATCAAATAGACTGCCGGGTGAGAATAAAACCAGAATAAGTGTTGGTAAATAACAACGTTACCACCTCCATCTGGTTTAAAGAAGGAAGTCCCAAAGTTAAGGTCAAATAACAACAGAACTAAACCAGCAGCTAAAACTGGTGTAGATAACAGCGCCAAAACTGAAGTCGCTAGCATTGCCCAACAAAATAAAGGCAGCTGATCCCATTTCATGCTGGGAACCTTCATCATCAAAATGGTGATGACGAAGTTTAGCGAACCCAAAATTGAGGAAGTTCCCACCAAAACGATCGCTAATATCCACATTGTTTGAGCAATGGGCGCTGTCACCAAACTCAGTGGTGGGTAGGCTGTCCAACCTGATTGGGAACCACCAAAGATAAAACTACCCAATATTAATGCACCGGCTGGTGGGTTTAACCAAAAGGCGATCGCATTTAGTTTAGGAAAAGCCATATCTCTAGCACCAACCATCAACGGTACTAGGTAGTTACCAAATCCCCCAATCGCACTCGGAACAATCCACAAGAAGATCATAATCGTTCCGTGATTGGTCATGAAAGCATTGTACAGATTGGGGTCTAGTAAGTCAGATTCTGGTGTGGCTAACTCAGCACGGATAGCAACAGCCATCAGTCCACCGATGAGATAGAACACAAAAGCTGTCACTAGGTACTGAATACCAATGACCTTATGATCAACATTAAATGTAAAATAGTCGTACCATTTCCACGCCTGGGGATGGGAACTATGCGCCAGATTTTGAGGCTTATTTCCTTCGGGTGGCGTATTCCGTGGAAATTCTGTTTGTGTCATATTTTTTCACCGCTACGCAAAGTCCAGAGTAGTTAGTTAAACTAATGAGCATTCAAGTTGCTGAAGACAAGGGCTTCAGCCCTTACTACAAGCGAATCATTCTGCTTATGACTCTTGACTTTTGACCATTGACTTTAAAGTTGCTGCATTAATGCCCAGATTATGGACGTGGGGGGCAAGAAATTCTGATGTAGATAACTCAGCCGGATTAACAGCAATAGCTTGATTGAGATCTTGCTTTTGAGCAATTTGGCTTTCTGTCAACCAGCTATCAAATTCTTCTGGTGTATGAACAACTACCGTTGTCCGCATCGAACCGTGATAACCGCCGCAAAGTTCCGCACATACAACCGGATATGTACCTGGTCTGGTGGCGACAAATCGCAGTTGGGTAGCAATTCCAGGAAGCGCGTCTTGTTTTAACCGGAAGTTCGGAACCCAAAATGAATGAATGACATCCTGCGCTGAAAGATTCAGTAGTACATCAGCACCGACAGGAACGTGCAACTCTCCAGTAGTAATGTCACTATCGGGATAGTTAAATATCCAGGCGTACTGCATTCCTTTGACATCCACAACCAAATCTGCTTGTTTACCAAAGGTTTGGGGAGATGCGCCAATGCCAATAGTCGGCGCACTTGTAGATTTGACGGTATCGTTATTGAGAGTCGCAGCAATTGCACTGTTGCTGATATGAGCAACATGGGGATGATCACCAGGTTCAAAACCTCCCATGCGGTTAAAGACATCTACGCTATAAATGCCTAAGCAAAGCACAATAAATGTGGGAATTGCTGTCCAAAAGATTTCTATGGGAACATTTCCTTCTACTGGTACACCATCGGTATCATCTCCCGGACGGCGGCGATATTGAACTAAAAAAAGCAGAATAGTTCCTTCTACCACTAAAAACAAAGCGATCGCAATGGTAAACATGATGTTGAAAAATCCATCTACCAAAGGCGCTTGTTCCGATGCTTGTACCGGTAGTAGAGTGTGGTTTTGACCAAACCAAATACTGACTACTGTAATTACTATCCCAGCAACCAGAGTCCATAGTGAAACAGGAATTTGTTGCATATATGCTACCTGCTCTATAAAACAGCGTTAAAGGTGTGATTTTCTAGCATTAGGTATTAGGTATTGATGATTAGTTATCGGGTATCAAGTATTAATTAAATTGCCCAATGCTGATTTCCAATCTCCAATTTCCATTCTCCAGTTACTTTCTTTCACTTATTAACTTTTTATCTCACACTTACAAAAATTGGGGGAATTTTCCAGATGTTTTCACATCTTTCCCCCAAAAAATTAACAATATATTTTAACTCTTGCACCCCAGATGCTTTTGCTGGAAAAAAATCTCATTGTTCTAAAAGGACATTGTTAGTTCTCATATTGTTCAGTCTAGATTAGCAGCAAGTATAAATTTGTTAATAACAGACAATTTGGATTTACGATTTTGTTTACTGTCAACTTTATGCCAGTTACAGTAAGTATCCAGTACAACAGTGCAGAAATAACTCTCCAGTTGAAAAGGTTAAAAAGCCTAAATTATAAGTATTTTGAATGCCATTTGTTCCACGGGGCTAAACCCCAGACGCTCGCAGACTCGCTACCGCTGCGCTATCGCTTTTAGCGTCTCCCCTTGGGAGAAGACCGCAATGGCTCCTTTTGACTTTTAACTTTTGACTTTTGACTTCCGCGCAGCGGTATATTCCCCTCTAGTTACCTTGCTTGATATATCTCCCCCCGCTTCTAACAATGTCCCTTTAACAATTATCAGTTATCAGTTATCACTACTAGGGTTTAAGCCCCCACCATACGCCTTGATAACTGTTTACTGTTCACTGTTTTAATTATTCAGTGCAACATGGGTGTAGCAATTCTTAGGACAAATCCGTGAACAAGCCTCACAACCAATACAGTTTTCTGGAGAAGTAACTGCCATTACTTTCCGTTCAATTTCTTCATCATCTTCGTCTTCAACAAATTCGCCTTCTTCGTTGAGTGCTTTTAAACCCAATACATTGTAACCACAAACTTTAACACATCTGCCACAGCCGATACATTTGTCTTTGTCAATTTCTTGAGCAAACTTTGGTGTCCAAGTTTTACCGCCAAATGTTACTCCTGTTAGTGTTGCCATGAATAGCTCCCTCGGCAATTATGCCTGCAAGATTGTTAGTTAGTTAATTGTCATCCTCATTTAATATTAGGCTTTTATTTTAGTGTTTAGCACTTAATTTCTTCTACATTAAACTTTGATGACTTTAGCCAAAATCTTGCTTTTTTTAAATGTTTTAAGCTCAAATGAAAGTTTTTGCCAATAATTATTTAGCAAGTATTCATATACACAATTTCCAATTACATGATGTACACCTGTAAAGACACGGCACTGCGGTGTCCTTACTTTTGATGTCATGTAAATAATGTGATTGTGAATACAAGTTAATAGTAGTGACAATTATTAAATAATGATATTTTTTGGCAATTTGATCTGAGATACAAAAATATAGTTAAAACAGTGCTTAGAGATACAATTTATATTTTTATTGATTAAAATGACATATTTTAAAGTAAAAATTATGACATAATCACATATATTTAAATTATTAAATAATTATCTGCCTAACATTTATCAAAGCAATGATAGCCTATTTGTTTATCCTTAACTTATCAAGCTTGGCTAACTGATCAAAGAACTGTAACGTTTATAGCAGAATGTAAGTTAGTTTTAAATATTAAAATTATTAATAAATCGAATAAAAGCAAATCACAATAGGCATAAATATTAGGTAAAAATCCTTTGGATAAGATTTCACGATTAGGTAAAAAGCTTCGTAGGCTAAATATTCATTAAATCATTAAGAAATACTTCCAAGCTCACTCTGAACAAACTCCTTGCAGTATTTATGAAATGTATAGTTAATAAAGAAGTAATCTGAGGCTCAGTTTAAAAGCCTGAAAAAAACTTCCGATTGGATGCGAAATCTTAAGATGCAGGTGGGGAGTTTTTGCAGTAAGAAAAGTCAAATTCTTGCTAAGTGAATAATTTAGTGACGAGTGATCAATAAAGAGGACACATCCAGGGAAAACCTGAGCCAGACATCTCAACGATTAGAGTGGGAAGAGAGCCAACATGCCTTATACAATTCCTAACAACAGTTGCGTTGGATGTGACAACTGCCGTCCTCAATGTCCTACGGGTGCAATCCAACTAGAGAATGATGAATACTGGATCGATCCTTTGCTTTGTAACAATTGTGAAGGCTATTATCCTGAACCTCAATGTGTAATAGCTTGTCCAACAAAGTCTCCCATACCTTGGCAAGCGAAAAAAGGCAGATGTAAAATTGAACCGCGAGATGCTAGCAGTCCAGATTTATTTTCTAATGGTAAGAATAACCCATTTGCTTCGGCGATCGTGATTTGGGAAGCTTGTAATGTTTTAGCGCAACGGACATCTTTAAATTGGCAAGCCGATGCCGAAGGTAACTTATGTTATGGGCGACAAGTCAAGCAAGGTAGGGGAGCGATCGCCTTTCACATTCAAGATCCATTTAAAGTTAGCGATCGCGTCACCGAATTATCAGCGATAGAAGAACTTGATATTAGAGCTACTTGCATTCATTTAATGTTTGCAGCTTATGCTACAACCCTAGAGAAACCTTGGGAGATGGAGTTTACGATCGATGAACGGCAAATTGAAAAATATTTAGGGCTAGAAAAGCGCAAAGACCTCAACAAAAATGCCAAGCTAGCTTTAATCAAAAACATCGTGCAGCAAGCTTGCTCACTAATTGTTTCTATTGACTGGCCTCAACAAGGGCGAGTTAACGGCTTCTCAATTACAAAAAGCCGCTTGTGGCACTTATTAGAGGTTGAACATCACTTTCAAGAAGACGATCGCGGCTGCAAATATCTAATTGGATTAACTTTTAAAGTCAAAGCCGGAATCTGGACGCAATATTTCTTAAATAAACAAGCATGTAAAGCGCGAACCGCATTTTATCAATACGGTAGCTTACCTAAAATATTGTTAACTACTGTGATGAGTATTTGGCAGCAACATGAAGGTGCAGTCAGATTAATGCTGTGGTTGCTGTTTAAAACCAAAATGGGTAAAGAACAACGTATTACTATTCCGACTTTGCTACGTATTGCTTACGGCGAAGAAAAAGTTACCCTAGCATCCCGACAACGGGAAGAACGCAAACGCTTACTACGAACATTTGAAAATGATTTGGAAGTTCTCAATCATCACGGCATCAAATCAGTTTTTGATCCAGTAACTTACCCTCCAGAAATTCAACCTTTGTGGGCGAAGTTAATCGATATTCCCGAAGATCCAGACGAAGCATTAGAATTTTGGATTAATGATGGAGGTGGTGAAACCCGCCTGACAGATACAGGCCCTCGTGGTAAGTGGAATCTGTTGATGAATGCGCGGATTTTATCTTTTGAACTACCACCAGAATGGGAACAGCAAATATCAGAATCACAAAAAAAGCAACGGCGAACTACTAAGACTAGAAGAAAACCTAAAATCACAGGCGATTTGTTGGGCGAACAGATTTTGGAGGCGCGAAAAAATTTGCAAATCTCCCAACGTGAACTAGCAAAGCTCACAGGTAAAAGCCAAAGTTGGATTAGAGACGTAGAAAATGGGCGTTTAAAAGCCAAATTAGAAGACCAAGTGCTATTAAGGAAAGTCCTAAATATCGCTTAATGTCGATATATTCTAAGTTCGTAGTAAGGACTTCAGTCCTTGTTTTCTAAGCACTAAAGTGCTTACTACAAACTTGTACAATTAAATCAAGCTATCTCAATTTCGCAAAACATCCTGAAGCATGGGAGCCAATTCTTTATTTAACCGACCAGACCGGACAAATTCCGCATAGGTATCTGCCTCAATTGACAGTAGTTCTCCTCGAAACTGTTCAGTTGTAAAACTTTGAAGATTGGGATACTCATCCAGCAACTTATCAATTTTTACTTGTAAATCTTCCATTTCGCCCTTAATTAGCGTTTCCTGATAACGGAAAAACTCTGGGTCAATACCCGGACGTTGAGCTGTTTGTAGGTGTTCTAAAACGCGTTTGAGGGCTACATTACGAGCAGCCAATTCCAGGTATCGTTCGCGTAGGGGTGCATCACCCATCAATTCCAGCTTTTGCAACAAAGGCTTAATCGTCAATCCTTGGACAAGCAGAGTAAATAAAACGACTCCAAACACCGTAGCGATAATTTTTTCTCGCTCTGGTAGCCCTATTGGCACACTTAACGCTAAGGCAATAGAGACAGAACCGCGCAACCCACCCCACCAAAGAATAGTTTGATCTGGTAAAGAAATTTCAGATTTAGTGATGCTAGCGCTTAATTTGCTGAGAATAAAAATAGCACCTGCCCTCATCAAAATCATTGCTCCTATTGTCACAGCAATGATGTCCAAATTCTCACCCAAACTAGCAAAGCGAATTTGGTCGCCAATTAGCAAAAATACAATTGAGTTGACAAAGAACGCCAAAAAGTCCCAAAACTCGGAGACAATAATCCGGGTACGAGGATTCATGCCAATGCGAGAGCCAAAGTTGCCCAAAATCAAGCCTGTAGTTACAACCCCAATTACCCCAGAACCACCCAAGTCTTCGATAATCAAGTAAGTACTATAAGCAGAAACCAAGGTTAAAGATTGTTCCACCATTGGCAAATCAAAACGTTGGGTGAGGTAAGAAATGCCAAAACCAATCAACCCTCCTACTGCTAAACCAATACCGACAACTGTAAACAACTCCACGAAAATGGGTTTGAGTCCCAATTCCATAGTTCCAAAAGGCAGTGCTACTAAAAAACCAAAGGCAACTACTGCCATGCCATCATTAAATAAGCTTTCGCCTTCCATCAAGGTGATGAGACGGCTGCCTACACCCAATTCACGGAATACAGCAGTGACAGAAACTGGATCAGTAGCAGACAGACTTGCACCGATTAGCAAAGCTGTAGTTAAAGATACTCCAGCTATTTGATTAAGACCTACTGCTATCCCCGCGATCGCAATTACTACCCCCAGTACAGCATATAAACAAACTGGCAGAAACTCCTGCTTCAAGCTTGACCATTTTAAATTCCAGGCAGCTTCAAACAGCAATGGTGGTAAAAAAATGAACAAAATCAATTCTGGGGAAAGGGTAACGAGACGGACATCAACAACCGCTAACCCTAAGCCAACAATTACCAATAGTAAGGTATAAGGTATATGCCGAAACCAACTAAATACCTGTGGTAGAGTTGCCACACCCAAAGATACCGACAGTACCAAAAGAAACTGCTTGAGATTGGTGGTGATGACTTCCTCGTTAGTAGCCGCATTAATTACCGATTCAAGCATCATAGACAGATTCCTAAAAATTTTGCGATCGTCTTCATCTAACTATTTTCAGATGACATCAGTTAAATGTAGGACTTTTATTGGCAAAAAATCAGGACAAACAAACCCTCATTGCTTTGTGTTCTCTGTGGTTATTGCTACATTTGAATCACTACTAACTAATTAATGGGGGATTCCAACCATTCAAAGCAGGTAAAATTCACTGTTAAAATACAACCAGTTTGCTCACTTAAACGAGACACACAGCTTATGATTACTCAAATGATGGTTCAACCCTCATTCTGGGTAGAATCTGGGGTAGAACTCAGTAGAGTTAGGAACATATATTTATTTAAATTTACTGAAGAATTACAGTCTCGACTTGAAGGATTATCTGAGAAAAAGAAAGCTGGACTGCTAACTCCAGAAGAAGATGCTGAATTGGCAGGCATATTGGAACTTGATAGAATTTTTACCTTGCTTAATGCCAAAATTATCTCTGAATCATGACAGTAAATGATGTTACCAAAAAATTAGTCAGACAAAGAGCCAAATTTCTGTGTGAATACTGTCATTCTTCTGAAGAAGCAAGTGCTGCTCTATTTTCTATTGACCATATTTTACCGCAGTCTCTTGGCGGTT
The DNA here is from genome assembly GCA_038259655.1 of Chroococcales cyanobacterium. Lineage (GTDB taxonomy): Bacteria > Cyanobacteriota > Cyanobacteriia > Cyanobacteriales > Nostocaceae > Halotia. Next base: position 3,513 of record JBBSOP010000066.1, on the reverse strand, counting down.
CAGATGATTCCGATAACTTAGCGTTAGCTTGTCAGCGTTGTAATGGGTATCGTTATAACTTCACTACTGGAATTGATCCAGATACAGGCCAAATGCTATCTCTGTTTAATCCACGCCAGCAAAAGTGGTATGAACACTTTATTTGGTCAGCAGATGGTCTAAAAATTATTGGCATTACTTCCGTAGGACGAGCTACTTACAATCGTTTAGACCTCAATGATGAACGTCATAATGAAGGATCTATCGTCAAAGCGCGTCGTCTTTGGATCAAAGGTGGTTGGCATCCACCTGATGAAGATCCGCGACAATAACTATTTTAGTTGTAACGATTTCTGAGCAAATTACCGATACAATTTAGCTCACTCTACTCCCTACACCCTTCTTATTGATTGAGTATTTTTTCATTAATTCCTTGACTTGTGTCGCAACTAGAGGGTGTGAATCTTGTTGCAGTTTGGGTAGAAGTTCTAAAAGTACACGATGTGAAACTACACTGAGATAAGCGATCGCTGCTTCTCGCACAAAACCTGTAGGATGACGCAAAGCTAGCAACATTTCGTGAGTTGTTAAGCGAATCCGGCTGACTTGCGCTAAATGAAAGCAGCAAGCTAAACACCAGTCAGAGAGCAAATCACTCATTGTCAGCATTTTACGCAAGCGATCGCTCACTAGCAACTGTTGATATTCGGCAAATCCTGCCTCGACTAAATAATGTAGTTTTTCTTGGGGCGATCGCTGGTCTAAAATATTTAATAATAGGGATTTTGTGGGCAAATTCACAGTATGCTCTAAAATTTCTAATCCCCGCGCTAAATTTACCGCTGAACGCGATCGCAAATTGAATGCCGCAGCTTGCATCTTTTCTGGAGAATAAAGTAACTTCAGCAGTAGTAATAATCGTTCTTTAACATCCAATTCCAATTCTTGGAGGGAGCGTTGCAGTAACTCACAAATAATCATCACTCTTTGATTAAGTTGATAATTTTCTAAAATTTGCGGTGTTTGGAAATCTATATAAGTAGCGTAAATCTCACCTAAAAACTTTAATTCCTGTTCAATTAAAAGTTCTACCCGACTGTGCTGAAATCGATCTATGGCATTAGTAATTTCTGGTTGTTTCTGGATTTTAAGTAAGCTGCGAAGAATATGATATCTAGTAGCACCCCAAGATTTTTCTAAGTGCAGCCATAAAGTCTCCATTGCTTCTAAAGTGGAAATTTGAGCAATGGTACGCCAAGCATACATCCTTACTATTTCTGGTTTATAACTATTGGTAGCTAGTTGTAACAGCATTTCTAAAGCTTCATTTTCTAGCTTCACGAGAGCGCGCATTGCAGTAGCGCGAGTTGACTTATAGTAAAGTGCGCCTAATAGTGCCGAATAATATTCTTCTAAATGAGTGGCTGCAATCATTTCTAAAACAGCACAGCGCACCCGTAACGATTCATCTTGTAACAAATTGGGGATGTGAATCCGCAGCGCCTGTAAATATATAGCTTCTCTTAAAGCTTTAACTCCATTGATCCGTTCTCGCTCTTGCTTATGAGTCAGCATCCGGCGCATAGTTTTAGTAGCTGCGACTTTTTGCATCGGCGTACCCTGACGTAAAATCAAAGCCGCCGCCGTCGCCCGAACTAAAGAATGATGTCGCTGTTGGAGATAGTCTTCTAGTTGGCTTAAATTGGGATTTGCTTGGGCTAACCAAACGTAACGCAAAGCCAGAGCAAAAACTTCGGGATCAACGCTATCTTGAGGCTGTTCTAACAAAGCCCGAACTTCCAGCATATAAGCAGAATTTGCACCTCCGGTGAGCATCACTTCCAAACTTTGACGCTGCAAATCTGGGGGTAATTTGATCAAAAGAGGTGCTAAAACTTGGGCTGCACCTTGGGGATCAATTTGGGCTAAAAGTTCAATGCAAGAGTGTTTATCTGCGGCGCTGCCTTTTTCACCTAATGCTTTAACTACACCTTGTTTAAAAACTCGCAAACCGACAGTTGAGGCACTTAATTCTCCTCGCTCTGCACTCAAGACTAATAAATCAACATAGCGCGATCGCAGTACTAAAATTACTTTTAAACAAGTAGCAGCTGCAAGTACTGTTTCGGCCACAAATACCCATTTTTCTAATGATTCCGGCACAAAGCGGTTACAAAACAATAAAGTTAATAAAATTATTGTTCCCGCTAAACCTGTAGCGATCGCTTCTGCTGTGCCACCAGATAAGGCTTGCATCCGGCTGCGAATGTGTTCGGGTATGGGTTGGTATAGTACCGGACTACTACTAATTACGAAGGTGTAGCGGAGCAATTCATCGCAAAATTTTAAACTTACCAATCCCCAGAAAATGCCTTGGGCTTGGATTCCTGGTAAGAGATTGAGGATTGCGATCGCTCCTGGGACGATAAAACCCACAGATATGGGTAATAAAGCAGCAGTAGAAAATACGCCGATGCGTTCAATCAGTCGGCTAGAGACAAACCACTGAGTTGTTAACTCACACAGTCCGACAATTCCACCAAATAAACCCAAAAAACTAGCAAGATCGCGATCGCCTAAATTAGACTTCAATTCTCGCAGATATTGAAAATCTACCAATAAACCAATCACTTGTAAAAGTCCGACAAAGGCAAATAACTGTAATGTGTAGCGCCTGAGTGGAGCTTGGATACGTCGATGTCGTGAAGCTTGTTCTTGAGTAATTAATCGTTGGGGCGCATCGGGAAAAGCTGCTTGATATTTATGGGTTAAAGAACATAGAATCACTGCCCCCAAAACAATGACTACACAAGCGACAATGATTACTTTATTTAGCTTGGCAAATTGCAACAGCCAAGGCAAACTAAAACCACTAATTACATCTGCCACCAACACACCACTGCTAACTAGAGGATAGGTGCGCTTAATTTCTCGAATATTAAATAGTTGATTAGCGACGATAGAAGTATTGAGATCGTTAACTACATAAAGTGCATCTACCCATAGCCGCATCAGAAAGACAATAATTACAGACAAATAAGAAGCGTGTAGTCCCCAGCGCAGTAACACTAATAACACTAATGGCATAACCATGCAGGGGGCGATCGCCACAATTACCCAGCGCAAAGGAAAAATCTTTTGCAGCCAAGAATAGACAAACACCATTCCTGCACCCGTTACCGCACTGGCAATATACATCCAAGGCAGGGGACCGGCTCCATACTCATCCAAAAACAGCGCTACTGTACTGTCCTCAGCCCATCGTAATCCTACAGACACCATTGTATAAAAAGCGAACATCAAAAAAGTGCGATCGCCTTCTTCCGGTCGAAGATTTACCCACTGTAGCAGTCGTGCCAGAGTGCCTTTATTTGCAGCCAACAAGTGATTTTTCAATTCCATCCACTTTTACTTTCTGATGCAACCACCGTAGAAGAGGCAGAGGGGCAAGGTGCGGGGCGCAGGGGGGAATGAAGAAATTTGTATCATAATCTTTCTCCCTTGCTCCCTGCCCCCTGCTCCCTTTCCTCTTCT
>JBBSOP010000065.1:0-14668 GCA_038259655.1 Chroococcales cyanobacterium | reverse complement strand
TTGCTTCAGGAATTAACAGAGCCAGATGAAGACAAAGCAACAAAGGGATACACCGAGCCGGTAATACCTAGTCCCTCTTGTTCATCCTCAGCAAAAGTATCTCTCCGTCCCGATGTAGAATTACTCCAAGCCTTTGCCCACGAAGTTCGTACACCTCTGACAACTATTCGCACCATGACTCGCTTGCTCTTGAAGCGGCGAGATTTGCCAGCTAACGTCATTAGCCGCTTAGAAATTATTGACCATGAGTGTACTGAGCAAATTGACCGGATGGAGTTACTGTTTAAGGCAGCAGAATTAGAAACTTGTGCAACGGTAAAATCTTCAAGCACTCAACTAACACCAATGTCTTTGGATCAAGTATTGCAACAGAGCATTCCTCGTTGGCAACAAGCAGCAAATCGGCGCAACTTAACCTTAGATGTGGTACTACCTCAACAATTACCAACAGTGGTGAGCAATCCAAACATGCTGGATCGCATACTTACTGGTCTAATGGAGAATTTTACCCGGAGCTTACCTGCTGGCAGCCATATCCAAGTACAGGTAATCCCCGCTGGAGACCAATTAAAATTACAACTATCGCCCCAAACCCATCGTCACGATAAAAATAAAGCTGCAACACCACCAATTCGTAAAGCCCTTGGTCAATTGCTAATGTTCCAACCAGAAACAGGTACGATTAGTTTAAATATTGCTGCAACAAAGCATCTGTTTCAGGCAATCGGTGGCAAACTAATTGTCCGTCAACGTCCTCAGGATGGGGAAGTATTAACTATTTTCTTACCCTTAGAAGTCAGTGGTAAACAAAAGTTAGGAGTTGGCAGTTAGTAGTAATAAATTTATCACTAATTGTTTAATCTATTGGACATACAATTTTTTTGCTTTAAATTATTCGTCATAGTAACTCTACGTTAAAATAAAGGTATTGGGATAAAAATCTCTGGCAGTAAGTTCGACAGACTACCAATTTTTATCACTCCAGTAACAATGTCTCAAGAACATAATGAATCACGCCAACTTCTGCAACTAGCAAGTCTTAAGCCAAAACACTTTGCTGATTTAATTAGGACTGCACAATTAATTTTCGATCCTGCTGCGGGACTTTCCGGAAGACATATCAAAGTTGACTGGCAAGAATTCGGTATTCCTAATGAAGTGGTAGGAAATCTCAAATTACTTGGTCAGCAATATCAATACGCATCTCCTCACATTCCCGGTGATGTTATTTGGAGTCAATTGACTCCAGAAACTCGTATATGGTTTCTCAACCACAAAGATAAATTATGGGAATTTGAGGAAGCTTTTCCAGCACTAGACGAAGACTAAACCCTAGTCTAAAAAAGGAAGTAGCGAGGAAACCCTATATCGCATGGGTTACTCAATCACTGCGTTAGTTATTTCTGGGAGTATAACATCTGTTGTACTCCTTTAACTTTCAATTTTTCACTAAACTATGAGCTTAGAAAACTATAAATTCAACTATTCTCTACTTAGTAATCCTATCAAACCATTAATTATGTTTTTGCATGGCTTTATGGGTAATACTAATGAATTTGATGAAGCCATAAAATTATTAGATGACAACTTCTCTTACCTGATACTTGACCTTCCCGGACATGGAAAAACTCAGGTAATAGGTGGCGATGCATACTATACTATGGCAAATACTGCCCATGCCTTAATTAACTTACTAGATGAATTGAAAATTGATAAATGCTTCTTAGTTGGTTATTCAATGGGTGGAAGGTTAGCTTTATACCTCACTTTGCATTTTCCAGAGCGTTTTTTGAAAGTTGTATTGGAGTCAGCCTCTCCAGGCTTAATAACAGCAACAGAACGATTAGAACGAGTTAAACGTGATGCTCAAATAGCCAAAAAATTAAGGCGAAGTTTAGCTACAAGTGATTTTTATAATTTTTTATTAAATTGGTATAGTCAGCCAATTTTTGGTTCTATCAAAAATCATCCACAATTTGACAGAATGCTAGAAAGTCGATTGCAAAATTATCCCATTGAGTTGGCTAAATCACTACAATTTATGGGTACTGGTAGCCAACCTACTTTATGGGAAAAGCTCCCAGAAAATACAATACCTTTGCTGCTAATTGCTGGAGCTTATGATCAAAAATTTATAGATATTAATACAGAGATGGCTCAAATATGTTCAGTTGCCGAGCTAAAAATAATTCATAATTCTGGACATAATACTCACTTTGAAAATACCTGGGAATTTGTACAAAATATCAAAGGTTTTTGTTTCTAGCATTAAATTAACGTGAGTTCTATCAACCTCTCCCCAAACCCTCTCCGCTTCGGAGAGGGGCAGAATTTTTCTTAGTTTTGAACGAAAAAATAAAGGTTTCAAAGCCTCTCCCCCACGGTGGGAGAGGGGTGTTTTAGAGCCGTCGAACTCACTTTAAATTATGAGAATTAATAGTAAAGTACTAACTTAATAAGCTGCATAATCAAAAATTATTAAACTCACGAAAACCATATCTAAGCTTTTTGAGAAGCCTAAGCCTAAAAACAATACCCTTCTCCGTCGCCGGAAAAGGGTTAGAGATGAGATATCAAAATTCTCACCAGTTGAAACTTACCACTACTTAATAAGCGTCTTGCAACTCATAGAAATCAGGCGAGATGTAATCCTTCCGCAAAGGCCAGCCTACCCAATCTTCCGGCATCAAAATGCGCTTCAAGTTGGGGTGTCCTTCGTAGATAATGCCATACATATCGTAAGACTCGCGCTCTTGCCAGTCAGCAGTTTTCCAAATCCAATATACTGACGGCACTACGGGATTTTCTCTTGGCAAAAACACCTTCACCCGTACTTCTTCAGGTTTATCAGCATTATCACTAAGTTTAATCAAGTGATATACACTAACTAAATCCTGCCCTGGGCCTAAGTCAATGCCAGATTGAAACTGGAGATAATTAAACCCATAGGCATACAGGGCTGTAGCGGTGGGGAGCAAGAAATCTGACTCCACTTTAATTATCTCTACGCCGTTCTTATCTGGTTCTAAAAACTCATGCTCAAAACCATTTTCCGTCAACCATTGGGAAACTTGACCGGCTTTGACTAAAGAGTCTTCCTCTGCTGGTACTGGTTTAGATTCTTCTTCAGCCACGGTTTTGCTCCTCTTTTTGGGTTTTTGCTGTCAGCAGTGCAGGTGGTACAGGTAAACCAATTGCTTCTGTTAACTCCTTCGGTGGTGCATTGCGAGTGTCTGAGCGTAAATACTTACCAGTTAAAATTTGCTCCGTTGGCTTCAGATTATGAGTTGTGCTGTAGAAACGGTGAGTTTGCTTGATTTGATCACGTTCTTGCATGGAATCATTAGCTATTTTTTTCCGTAGCTTAATGATCGCATCAATAATTGCTTCTGGACGAGGAGGACAACCAGGCAAGTACACATCAACGGGAATCAATTTATCAACTCCTCGAACAGCAGTAGGAGAATCTACACTGAACATTCCGCCAGTAATTGTACAAGCTCCCATCGCAATTACATACTTCGGTTCGGGCATTTGTTCATAAAGACGCACCAACTGGGGTGCCATCTTCATGGTAATTGTCCCTGCCGTAATAATTAAATCGGCTTGACGGGGGCTAGAACGAGGAATCAACCCGAAACGGTCAAAGTCAAACCGGGAGCCAATTAAAGCCGCAAATTCAATAAAGCAGCAAGCTGTACCAAACAGTAACGGCCACAAACTCGAAAGCCGCGCCCAGTTGTAAAGATCATCAACCGTAGTCAGAATCACATTTTCTGAAAGGTCTTGAGTGACTGTGGGACGCTCAATGGGGTTGATGATTCGTTCTTTGTCCTGGGTTGTTAAATTAGGATTCAAGACCATTCCAAAGCTCCTTTACGCCATGCGTAGACTAGGGCAACTACAAGAATTGCAATAAAAACTAAGGCTTCAATGAATGCCAATAGCCCCAGACGGTGGAAAGCAACCGCCCAAGGATACAAGAATACAGTCTCCACATCAAAGACTACGAAGACCAGCGCAAACATGTAGTAGCGGATATTGAACTGAATCCAGGCTCCCCCAATTGGTTCCATACCAGATTCGTAGGTGGTACGCCGTTCTAGGCTGTTACCAGTGGGTCGGAGGAGCTTGGATGCTGAAAGTGCTAGGGCAGGCACTAGGCTACAGATAATTAAGAAGCCTAGAAGGTATTCGTAACCGCTGAGGACAAACACAATGAATATCTACCGTTTATGGTGTAAATAAGGCTGTTACTTTCTTTTACATTATATCTTTTTGACTTTTCTGAAATCTGGGAAACAAAAGGATTTCAGGTATTTGATTCGTTTTGGCTAGTGATAGAAAAGTCTAACAATTATGTCATAATTTTTAACGTATATTTAATAATTCCCTTCTGCGAGGCCTTAGCCATGAGCGAACAAGCTGTTGATACTTCGCTATTAGACCGCTACGAGTGTCGCTCCTGCGGTTATGTTTATTAACCGGAAAAAGGAGACAATAGTAATGATATTGCTCCAGAGACACCTTTTGCAGAATTACCTGTAAATTGGCGCTGTCCAGTTTGTGCTGCCAAAAAGACCGCTTTTGCCAATATCGGCCCTGCGGGTACAGCATCTGGTTTTAAAGAAAATCTTGGTTATGGATTGGGTGTTAATCAGCTAACGCCAACGCAAAAAAACATCCTAATTTTTGGTGCTTTGGCTTTGGGTTTCTTGTTTTTTATCAGTCTCTACGGCTTACAATAAGACCCGTTATCTTTTTTACCCAATTACTAGGGTGGCGATCGCCCTTAAAATCAAAAATTTCCACTACACAAATTTAGAAACAACTAAGAAATACTAATGCATTCAATAGGTATTGTGAAAAGTTGGCAAAGAATATTTGCCTTGTTGGTAGTAGTCCTCCTCTGTATAGGTTGTAGCAAAATACCCTCTGTTAGTTACAACCCCTGGAAAATAATTTCTGTGCCAACAGACGCTAAATTGTTGGACATTGCCTTTACTAATAATTTTCAGCATGGCTTCTTAGTAGGTAGCAATGCCACTCTTTTAGAAACCAATGACGGTGGCAATACTTGGAAACCTTTAACACTGGCACTAGATGATCCTAGATCTCGCTTCGATTCAGTCAGTTTTGCTGATCAAGAAGGCTGGATTGTCGGAGAGCCTTCTTTACTTCTGCATACCACCGATGAAGGCCGTTCTTGGTCGCGTATTCCCTTAAACGAAAAGCTACCGGGTAGTCCGATCGCCATCAAGGCACTAGGTAATAATATTGCTGAAATGGCTACTGATGTGGGAGCAATATACAAGACCACAGATGGCGGTAAAAATTGGAAAGCCCAAGTAGAAGCAGCTGTGGGTGTGGTACGTAATATGGAACGTTCTGCTGATGGCAAATATGTTGCTGTTTCCGCCAAAGGTAGCTTTTACTCAACTTGGGAACCAGGACAAAATGCTTGGGTCCCTCATAACCGTAATAGTTCTCGTCGTGTAGAAAATATGGGCTTTTCTGAGAATGGACAACTGTGGTTGTTAGCGCGGGGAGGCCAGGTACAGTTTAGTGACCCAAATCAATCTGAAGAGTGGCAGGAGGCACAAAGTCCTGAGTTAGCCACAAGCTGGGGTTTACTAGATTTGGCATATCGCACACCGGAAGAAATTTGGATAGGTGGCGGTAGCGGTAATTTGTTGCGGAGTGCTGATGGTGGCAAAACTTGGGAAAAAGACCGCGCAGTTGAAAACGTCGCTGCTAATTTGTATAAAGTCGTCTTTTTCCAGCCCGATCAGGGATTTGTCATTGGCGATCGCGGTATTTTACTGAAATACCTACCAAAACTGGAACAAGCTTCTTCTACAGAGCCAGCTTAATGGCATCTCAGTCATAAGTATTTGTCTCTGTTTCTGAGAAGAACTTTGCAACTTGTAACTCTTTCTAAACTTTGTAGGATAATAGACTCAATAACGTCTTTGTGAAGGCAGGAATCTAAATGTCAGGTACTACTGGAGAACGTCCGTTTTCGGACATTATTACCAGCGTTCGTTACTGGGTAATTCACAGCATCACCATTCCAGCATTGTTCATTGCTGGTTGGTTATTCGTCAGCACCGGACTGGCTTATGATGTGTTTGGCACACCTCGTCCCGATCAGTATTACACGCAAGCACGCCAAGAAGTGCCGATTGTGAAGAACCGTTTTGAAGCTAAAAAACAAGTTGAACAATTTATCGGAAAGTAGTTTGAGATCATGACTAGCGGCAATAACATTAATCAACCAGTTACCTATCCAATTTTTACAGTTAGATGGCTGGCAGTTCACACTTTAGGTGTACCAACCGTTTTCTTTTTAGGCGCGATCGCCGCCATGCAGTTTATTCAACGCTAGAAAGGAGCCAATCATGGAAAAATCGCCCAACCCCAATAATCAGCCGGTTGAATTAAATCGGACTTCCCTATACCTGGGACTACTACTGATTTTTGTCCTAGGGATTCTGTTCTCCAGTTACTTCTTTAACTAACTGGAACTGGTGTTGTAAATCTGTATTTATTCAATTTGTGTTGATTTGTTGTTAAGGGAGGAGAAAGCTGTGTCTGCTGGAAGCGGAAGAATTCCCCTGTGGGTCGTCGCTACGATCGCAGGATTAGGTGTAATTACTGTTGTAGGCATTTTCTTTTATGGAGCCTACTCTGGAGTCGGTTCTTCAATGTAAGAACCACCTCAATTCAAGATCATTTAGTCTGGACTTTCTAGCATTTGTTTAGAAATCGACATTAAAAAACCGCCTGTCTATGAGATAGGCGGTTTTTCAACTATTGATTAGTTGCACAGGTAATAAGTCCAACAACTAATTACCCGTTATTCAACTAAGCTATATCATTGCTTTCCATGTATAAAAATAGAAATGCGAATGCTACAGCTGGTACAACCCAACCAATTATGGGAAGGAAGAGAGAAGGCAAAAATGAAGCTGCCATAATAAATATTCCTATTCAATCACACTACAATTCAAAATGAGCTTACTGCAAATTCAGCGGTATTTTTGAAAATCTCAAGATTTGTAACACAGCTGCCATTAAGAGCATTAAATTCCGAATAATTCATCTAATTGCAAATTTGGCAAGTCTGGAGGAACCACAGCCCGCACTACTGTAACTTTGTGACTCTCTTGTTGGGTAGCCACATTTAAAGCGATCGCCTCCAAGCGAATTTCTAAACAACCGAAGGGAACATTTAGTTGAGTCATCACTTCCAAACCTCCCCCAGGACTAGGTAACAAATCTTTAAACAAATGGGGGCCATCCAACAACCAGCGAGTTTGGCAATCTTCAACCCAAAGCTTTACAACAACTTGAGGGCTGACATCAGGCAGTTCTACGCGCACTCTGATTAATTTACCAGCAATTAGTTCACCATCTGGCACATGCAACTGTGGAACTGGCAAAAATTCACTAATTGCCTCAGCATGATGTAAAGGAACAGATAAATCTGAGATTGGTTGCGCCTGATCTTCATCAGTATGACTACTTAGCACGTCTACTTCGATTTCGCTTGTATCATCTACAACAATTTCTTGTGCTAACCAAGCTGGTAAAGCCTTGATAGAATTGGCAGGTGGTAGTTGTGGCACTTGCAGAAATGACAAGGAAGTTTCTTGTAAGTTACTTTCTACGTCCACGTTTTCTTCTTCTATATTTTCTTGTGTACTGAGATCTGCCGTTTCTAGCACATCCGTATCTGTCTCAGGTTCTAAGTTGAATGCTAGGTCAACATCCGCAGCAGGAGTTTGAGCGCTCAATGCCAGATGATCATCCAGAACATCAGGATCATTTTCTGGGAATGGCAAATACATGGATTCAGGCAAAGAGTATCCTTGGCTATGCATCCACTTTCTAATTAGGGGAGATGAATAGACTTCGGTATTTACTGGCACAATTGCTTCTGTGTCAGATTCATCTATATTTGTTGAGAATAGTATTTCTGTTACAGAATCGTCTTGAGGTTGGTTATCACTAGCCAATAATTCAGATGTATTTTCATCCTCAGCTAAGGTTGTATCTATACCAGCCAATAATTCAGATGTATTTTCATCCTCAATTAAGCGTGGTGAGTCCTCCGCAGGCTGCAATGCCAAAACATCTAACTTATCTGGTGCATTATTTTCCTTCTCTGACTTGTCACTAGGCAAGCCTTTGAGCCGTTTCAAATAAGGAAAACTATTGCCAAGCATCGACACTCGATAATTTTTGATCACCAGTAGTTCTAAGTTAATTGGAGCCACAGGAGTAATTGGGCTAATGGGATCTGTGGTGTCATCCTTGTTTGAAAACTGCTCTGGAAATTCTGTAATATCTGTATCCGTGATACCTACTTTAGTTTGGTTCTCAGGCAGTTTTGGGAGTTGTGGAGATCGGGAATCCGTTAATTTATTGAGCGTAGACGTTTGAAGATGAGCTTCTTGTAGAGTTGGCGGTGGTAGAGTTTGTTTTGGCGATAACTCGATAGACTGAGACTGCTTTGTGGGTAGAGTTTTGACTAAGTTGAACAGTTTCAAATCGATGCTGATAGATGGTTCTGGCTTTTTGGCAGCATCTGATATTGGTAACGGGTTCGAGTCATCTGGCAAATCTGCTTGACTAAATTTTGCTGGGGCTGTAATTGCCAGTAATTCTGTCACATCAGCCGTAATTGTAAAAGATTGGCTGGCTAACAGTATGACTTCACCAAGGTCACTGAGTGCGCCATACAAACTCATGTCTGCCAAAATTAGCTTAGATTCACAGTCGGCAGGAATATCAATTGAGGTATTAATGGTGAAGGGTAGTGAGTTATTTGGTAAAGATTGCTGTACTTTGGTTAAAGTTTCTGTTTTGAGAGGCGATCGCAGTTCAATTCGTAGTTCCAATGCATGGAGGTTTTCTAAGTATGATGTATCACTTTGTAGCTCTACACACCCGTTAATAACCAGTACTTGTCCCCAATTAGCAATATAGTTTTCTCGATCTAGGGTCAGCAAAAGTGGAGGTGGTGATTGTATAACTGGAAAATCCTCAACTTTTTCATCCTCTAGCAAAGATTCAGTCACAGGTAAGGCTAACTCTATTAAATTTTGTAAAATCTGCTCTGCTGTTTCACCTTTAACCCAAACTGGGCTGACAGGCTGGTCAATAATAGCCTCTTCTGCTTTTTCCAGAGTATATACAACAAAGTCACTCTCAAAAGTAGCATCTTGGTAATGGGGCGAGTCTGCCTCTTCTGTACTCTCCCCGCTATCCCAGTTTCCCCCTACCGCCTCATCTACTTCTTGAGACAAGACTTGTAAATGAATGCTGTATTGCCAAGATTTACCCAAAAGATCTGACATCAAGTCGCCAGAGCATTGCAACTCCCACATTCCCGGTTTTAGATGGGTAAAGGGAATTACCGCCATTAATCCTTCTGAGTTAGTACGCCGCGATCGCTTTTGAATCCTTCGCTTTGGAGGAACTTCCTGAGTTGAAGAATGAATTACCCTGACTTCCACATCTGTATTAGGAAGGTTAGAACGAGCCAAAACTCTATACTTACCTGCCGAGAGTTCTATATTTGGCGATTCCAGGGTATGCCAAGAGCGATCGCCTTGTCTTTGAATCAGAAATTGCCAGTGTTCCATTGTAAGTGATGCCAAGACCGAAGAGCTGCTGAGTAATATTGTGCATTTACCTTGCTTGCAAGTTTACCTCAGCAATCTGTAATTGCATCACATAATGTAATGTTTTGATTCAGACATTAGCTGTATTAGATAAATAATTAAGTTGGGTCAAGGCAAGCGCTACCCAACAAATACATACATAATGGTTTTTATTTCGATTGAAAATACCACTCGCCCCTAGTCCTAGCCTCTAGTTGTTAGACGCTATAGCGATTTTGATAGTGAGCCAAAATTTGCTGGACACGTTGCCGACTTTCAAAACTAGAGTTTGGAGTCCAAGATATCCATAAGCCACTGACTTGGCTTTGATTGTAATCAAATTGTTGAGATGACTGAGGAATCAAACCCACTTTTACCCCTTCAACTTGATACAAATGAGCCACTATCTCTCGATAAATTGCTAAAGGTAAACCAACAAATTCAATTTTTTCCTTAGTCTGCATCTTTATGAAGCTTCAACACTAAAAGGATTTTGGGGAGGTGCTGTCACTGAAACAGCATTTCCCCCAGTTGTAGCTGATGGCGTGGAACCAGCAGGTGTTTCTCCTACCATTCTGGCAACTTCAATACCATATTGTTCCAGAATCACGATCGGATTGGAACCCTCATTCATTTCAATCCGTTTAATTAGCAAACCATTGGCAAGTCTCTGTCCCGCCTGTACGTAGCGACTTGCCTGCTCGTTTGGTACTTTAATAATTGCTTGGGGTTCTCTACCAATTAGAACTACACCACTGACGATAACTGCTCTTGCTAACTCAGGTTGTGCTGGTGGTGGCAATACAGACACTAAAGTAGGATTAGCAACGACTTGGGGTAAAACTTTAGGTAGGACTTGAGCTAAAGCAGGATTGAGTTTTGGTTTTGGAGTTTTTGCTGTTGTGGTTTGCGACAAAACAGCACTACGTGTTGGCAGTTTTCTTCCTGCAATCACCACACCTCGATTAGGGGTATTAGGTAGAGGAGGCAACACAGGTACTTTTCTGGTAGCTGTATTTGTGGACATTCCAGAAACTGGTGTGCCAACAATTTGGGCAAATGGGTCAGGCCGCCCTTTTGAAATTACAGTTACCCGTTCTGTAGCATTAGTAAGCTGAATTAAATTAGAAGTGCCAGAGGCATTAGTGGGAGTTTCCTTGGCAACTATCAGAGGGTTATTAAAGGATTGAGTCTTTGATGGCGCTTTAGCTACCAAAGATTGAGTCACTGGTGGCGTAGGCGGTGTAGGATTAGTCGCTTGTTGTGTATCTTCTGAAGCACATCCTGCGATCGCCAAACTTAAAATAGTTGCAAATGCAATTTTTGATTTTCTGCCCATGAGCTGCTCTCAAAAGCCATAATAAATTTGTTTGTGGAAGTTAACAATGCCTATTTGTATCACAGGCAAAGTATGTTCCCTTTATAACCTAATTTTTTAAATTTCAAGGGTTATTTTTATTACTACCAGTCAGGGGTAAATGCGGTTAACCTGACTTGTGCTTAATCTTCTCCTACACACATGAGTTGCTTCAATAAGTCTAGACCTTTCTTGACTCTACGAGAAACCGTGACTACACTAATTCCTAAGTGTTCTGCCACTTGTTTTTGTGTCAAATCCTGCAAAAATACACATTCTAAAACTTCACGAGTGCGCTGTTCTAGCTGAATCAGTGCTTGTTGTAGGCGAATTTGGTCTTCTTGCACCAGTTGAAAACTGCGATAATGGGGATCAGGAACCAATTCTCCTAAGCTTGTAGCTCCTTCTTCAGCATCCTGAATGGGTACATCTAAGCTCAAAGGGGCGCGGTTGATCCATGCTAATTTAATTTCCTGCCATTCTTGTGTAGAAATTGTTAACGCCTCGGCTAATTCAGAGTCAGTAGGTTGGCGGTTATATTTTTCGCGTAATGAACGCGAAACTCCTATTGCTTGCTGTTGCAACGCTAAATAGCGCCGGGGAATCCGCACTGTGACACCTTTATCTCGGAGGTAGTGTTGAATTTCACCACGAATATAGGGCATAGCAAAGGAACTGAAGGCATGTCCTTTGGAAATTTCAAATCTTTCAATCGCCCTAATTAAACCCAAACAACCAACCTGGAGTAAGTCATCATAGCTTTCATGGCATTGATTCATCCAGTAGTGAGCTTCTTTTCTCACAAGTCCAAAATTAAGTTTCACCAGTTGATTGCGAACAGTTTCTGAGCGAGATTGCTGATATTCTCGCAACAACTGCCAAATCTCATGCTTTAGTTCATTGGTTGCTGTGGTAGGCATAGCACCGGGTTTATTTAGTAAATAAACATTCCAATACTCGCTCTGAAACAAAATTACGATTGTGCGCTTTTAAAGCAAACATCATGCTATTCGCCCGATGAAAATCTATATCTAGTAACATTTTTGTGAATAAAATGCTTTATGAAGCTGACAATTGGGCAAAATTTAAAGTAAGCAAAATCGTATTTTATTTTGTTATTAAGAGCTAGTATTAGCTGTAACTTTTACAAGCTACATAGGAACAAAGTATGAAATTTTATACTAAATTTAAAACCGAGATTGTACTTAACTTTCTTAATCAATGATGATAGCTATTTTTAATCATTGTTCTTGACCATCAAGAGTTTATTTTTCCGTGAAGTCACTGGAGTGATTAAATATAATTCATATAAATACAATGCAGATAACTTAAAAATAGGTAAACTGACTGTTATTCTTTGAGCTTACCGAAGTCAGATCCAATACAACTCAAACAATTCTCCTTAGTATCACCTGTAGTCTGAATCAGGTACAGTACTTAAAGCCATAAAAAAAGCACAGTATTCAATATGTTGAATCCTGTGCTAGTACCAATGTGAGCCTTAATAAAGGCGCACGTTAAGTCCTAATAACGTAAAATCGTAACCTGTGCGTAAGTCATGGTATTCTCTTCGCTCCCCTCTGCCTCTTCTTACTCATACCCTATGCAGTTAATAACAGCTATTTGGGACTAACTTTGTCAATCGCCTTGATTTTGCCGTCTTCTCCTACTGTCCAGACATCATAGACACCGAGAACATCGCCATTAGCATCAACATCTACGTTACCGCTAGCTCCTTGGTAGTTAATATCTTGACCTGCTTTAAGTAACTTCAATCCTTCACAGACATCAGTCACTTCTTTACCAGGTGCATTGCTAACTTCACGGATTTTATTAGCTATGCCAACCCCTGTGTTTTCTTTAGCAGCTTGCGCTGCCAAAACCAACAATGCAGCAGCATCCCAAGCTTGAGGAGCGTATTCTCCAGGGGAGCCGCCTTTTTTTTCTTTCCAGAGCTTATTAAAAAATGCTAACGCTTGACCATCAGAACCAGGTACTGTACCCAATGCTCCAGTTAAAATATATTGACCGTCACTGCCTTTACCAACTTGTTCAGGGAAGGTTGGCGATTTGACTCCATCTGTCAACAGAATTTGTACTCCTTTGGTTAAACCTTGCTGATAGGCAGCTTTGAGGAGTAGACTGCCTGTTTCAGCATAAAGTACTGCAATTACTGCATCTGGATTACCAGCGAAAGCAGTGGCAGCTTCGGTATCAAATGTTTGGGCTTTGGGGTCGTAGCGGACTGGCTTATTTTTATTAATTACTGTTCCACCTAATTTCTCAAAAGTTTCTACAAATGCTTTTTCAAAGCCGACACCATAGTCGTTGTTAATTACAACTGTCGAAACTCGTTTAAAACCTTTTTTCCTCGCAAGTTGAGCTAAGGCTAGTGCTTGATAAGTATCAGGGGGAGCAGTACGTGCCCAAAAGCCTTTGAAGTCACCATTTTTTGCTTTTTGAGTAAAGACGGGACTGGTACTACCAGGGGAAACCAACATGACTTTATTAGGTACGGCAACTGAGACAGCTGCTGTGGAGACACTACTAGCAAATGAACCAACGACACCCGCTACTTTATCCAAAGTTGCTAGCTTAGTCATGCCAGCAGCACCAGCTTTGGGGTCTGTTTGGTCGTCTACTTGTACTAAAGTCACAGGTTCGCCATTGACACCGCCGCAGGCGTTAACACTATCGACTAGTAAGGGAACTGAACCCACCATCTGCTGTCCGATAGAGGCTAAGTCGCCAGTCGTTGGTAGCAGAGTACCAATTTTGAGATTTTTAGCACTACTAGTTGTAGTAGTTGAGTTGACTGGTGCAGTGGTACTCCCATTATTAGCTGTATTATTGGGGGTACTGGTATTGTCACAAGCTGCCGCCAGGAAACCAGCTGCTAAAGTGCTTATACTTAAAGCTAAAGCAGTACTAATTTTTTTCATAAATTACTTTCACTCCTCTGAGATTCAGGAGTCTGAAAGTTAGATGTAAACTAGGTTTTCAGGTTAGTTTAATCTCCAACAGACTCTAAAGGATAAATGATAACATCCACCTTAGGGAATAAAAGTGTTTACTTAGAAATAAGTATTTTTTTGTATCTTCAATGATTTAAAACGGAGAGGGAGGGATTCGAACCCTCGGTACGGAGTTACCTGCCGTACAACAGATTAGCAATCTGTCGCTTTCGACCACTCAGCCACCTCTCCTGGGTCACGAATAAGAATGTTAGCAAATTTATTTGAGGAAGTCAATTGTCAGTTGTTTAGTTCTCAGTTATTTTTTTGAACTACTACTAACCACTGACTAAAGAAGTCTGGAGTGTAAAGGATACAAAAATATCAGTATATGCTTCACACAGCAGTTACTACTCTGCGGAAATCCTAAAAGCGAACAACGTGGGAAACCCGACGACAGTCGCCTCAAGTCGGGCATTGCCCGCCCACGGCGCTGTCTCCCCAACGCACTGGCTCCCCTTTATGGTTGAAGTAGTTGCATAGGGAACTCCAAAAAATAAATTATCCAATTTATTCAGATTTTATTTTTCTTACTCGCCCTGGTCGCGGCCCGCGTGCGGCTCTGGCGCGGGGAGCTGTGTTTAGTGGGTCGGCCGCGCGGTCTTGCGTGGGTTGGGCGCGGAATC
>JBBSOP010000064.1:0-14725 GCA_038259655.1 Chroococcales cyanobacterium | reverse complement strand
CAGCCAATGCCTCCTGAGTTAATTTTAATTTCTCTCTATTATACTTGACAAAAGCGGCTATATTACTAATTTGTTTCATTATACTATAACTGTATATTTATTATATTATGTTTATATTATATACAAAAATAGTATATAGAGCGATCGCCCTTTCAATTCGTATACTGAGGATGAAGCGGTATCAGGCGCTGAGTGCTGGAGTTTCAATTAAATGGTGAGCAACATCAAATCTAATCGTACTAGCTGCCCAATTTTTAAAATCAGGTGCTAACCAAACTAGCTTGCTTAGAATTTCGTCATTTACCCATAATACCAAGGTAAAGTGGCAGTTTTTGCGAAACTCATCTCGCATTAAATTGGTACTGAGAAGAAGTTGATTAATCGCTGTCACAGATTCTAAACCCTGTACTACCAAAGCTTCTGGTTGGGAATCGCCTATTGTATTTAGGATCGTTGTGTAAAGAGTTTCAGCAGCAGGGGAGATCGTTATTTCTTGGATATCTGCTGATGAAAATTCTTTTAATGAACTCAGTACTTGCTGCTGTGTTTTAACAGAGTTACAACAAGCTAATATTAACGAAAACTCACCACCAGCAAGCATTATTGCCCTTGATAGTCTCTTCATGGCTGCTGTACTGTTTGCTAGGTAGTCTTGCTGATTACTTAAGTTCATCATCACTGTGAAACCAGTTTTAAAATTTACAAGCAGTTGTGTAAAGTTACGACTTAAATGTTGTTTTTGTTATCAGTAAGTTAAGATATTTATCTTGTCAAAACACTTTTTTATAAAACCTATTATCATCCTAAACGTTCATGCGTAAGTAAGCAAGTGATATAGAGTCTCACATCAATAAAAACTCTACCCATGAAGGGATGGAGTTTTGTTAGTAGTCAGTGGCCAGTGGTCAGTAGTAAAGATTTGTGAAAACTACCCCTAAAGGGATGGGGCATTAGACCAAATTACAAAAAACAACTAACAACACTTCGACAAGCTCAGTGCATCGCTGACACGCGCAGCGTTAATAAAGTTTAAAAGCTAACAAAGCATAATCTGATTGCAAAAAGGATTCTATTAATTAATAGGCAAAAACGCAACTTCTGTCAAAATATAGCTGTCATAATTCATGTTTTCTTGTTTTTTGCCTGTAGCAATTTATGAAAAGATTTGTAAAGTGGTGTGTGAAGTTTTCAAAATTAAAAAGTCGTTCTAGTATTAAGCAAAGATTATTTGCAGTAGTTGTCAGCTTGAGCATATTAGCTACAGTTTTATTATCTTTGCCCTTAAATGCTCAAACTACTTCTGCGCGATCGCTCGCAACTGAGTTAAGGGGGGTATGGTTAACAAATATTGATAGTAACGTGTTGTTTGAGCGCGATCGCCTGAAAAATTCTTTACAACGCCTGGATGAATTAAACTTTAATACGGTGTATCCGGCGGTGTGGAATTGGGGATATACACTTTATCCTAGTAAAGTAGCAGCTAAAGTGATTGGGCGATCGCTCGATCCCACCCCTGGACTGCAAGGGCGAGATATGCTTAAAGAAATTGTAACCGAGGGGCATAAAAAAGGGTTAACCGTTATTCCCTGGTTTGAATTTGGCTTTATGGCTCCTGCTGATTCTTTATTAGCCAAAAATCGCCCCCAATGGCTCACCAGTCGCAGTGATGGTACAAAAATTGTCAAAGAAGGTACACATAACCGTGTTTGGTTGAGTCCTTTTCGTCCAGATGTACAAAATTTTATCCAAGATTTAATCGTTGAAATTGTCAGAAACTATGATGTAGATGGTATTCAATTTGACGACCATTTTGGTTTGCCTTCAGAATTAGGCTACGATGCTTACACAGTAGCGTTATACAAAAAAGAACACGGTGGTAAAGCTCCCTCCAAAAACCCCAAAGATCCAGAATGGGTACG
The DNA here is from genome assembly GCA_038259655.1 of Chroococcales cyanobacterium. Lineage (GTDB taxonomy): Bacteria > Cyanobacteriota > Cyanobacteriia > Cyanobacteriales > Nostocaceae > Halotia. Next base: position 12,806 of record JBBSOP010000064.1, on the reverse strand, counting down.
CTGGAGAGCTAACAAAATTACCGACTTCATGAAGCGGGTATTTACAGCCATCAAAGCCAATAAAAAAGATTGCCTTGTTTCTGTTGCACCTAATCCCCAGCGTTTCTCATACGAGTTTTTCTTAGCAGACTGGCAAAGATGGGAACGTATGGGATTAATCGAAGAATTGGTATTGCAGATATACCGTAATGACTTGAATGTATTTGTTAGTGAATTAGAATATCCAGAAGTTCAAGCAGCACAAAAACATATACCCGTAAGTATTGGCATTTTGGCTGGCTTAAAAAATAGACCGATACCGATGGAACAGATTCAGACACAAGTGCAAAAAATCCGCGATCGCAATTTTGCCGGAGTCTCTTTCTTTTTCTATGAAAGCTTATGGAATCTTAGCTCAGAAACGGCCTCAAAGCGTCAATCTGGTTTTCAGCAAATCTTTCCCAAACCAACAGTTTACCCAAACTTACTCACAGGTTGGAAACCTTAAAGAAAACAAGGCGTTCAACCAGCATAAGCCATTTAGCTAGTAACAGAGTGTTCCTGTTCCCTGAGCGAAGTCGAAGGGAACACTTTTTATAACTAACTAAAAAGCGATCGCCCAAATCAATTTATGGCTTATATGTATATTCTGGAGTGTGCTGATGGTAGTTACTATACAGGTAGTACAAAAAATTTAGAACGTCGTCTATGGCAACATCAACAGGGCGAGGGCGCAAACCACACGGCGAAACGGTTGCCTGTGAAGCTAGTTTTCTGCGAGTATTATGAGCGCGTGGTGAATGCTTTTGAGCGTGAGAAGCAGGTACAAGGTTGGAGTCGTAAGAAAAAGCAAGCTTTGATTCTAGGGGATACAAATTTGTTACATAAGTTAGCCGAATGTCAAAATGAAACTCATTGCAGTAGGTTGGCTGGCTTCGGTGGTGATGGCTTCGACTTCGCTCAGCCATCAAAAGAACGCTCCCTGAGCGAAGTCGAAGGGAGCAGCAATGAAGAAATCGGAGGAATTGCTGGGATGGGCGTGATATTAGAATAAACAGGGTTTGGCGTAAATAAGCTAATACTAAGAAGCATTATTGTGGACTTGAAATAGCTAATCGTAAAATTGATAGCCCCAAAATTATCAAAAATAGGACTAGCCCAATTGTGCAGGCATAGCTAATTTCCAAGTTACTGAACGCTTGTTCATATAAATAGTAAACAATTGTTTTTGAGCTATTGAGTGGCCCCCCCTGAGTCATAATGTAAACTTCTTCAAAGACCTTGGTGGCAGAAATAGCTGAAATCACCCCTACTAATGCTAAATAAGGCTTCATCAAAGGTACAGTAATATCCCAGTGTTTGCTGATACCATCTGAGCCATCAATAGCTGCGGCTTCATATACATCAGCCGGAATTGATTGCAAACCCGCTAAATAAATCACCATATAGTAGCCTAATCCTTTCCATACAGTCACAGCCATGACGCTAGCCAAAGAAATGGGGATAATTCCCAACAGTTTAGCTGGGCTAGTCAGCCAAGGAATACCTTCTGGAAAAAGACCCAAAGTTTGTAAGAACTGATTGAGTAGACCTCTTTCTGCATAGAGCCATTTCCAAGCTATACCCGCAACTACCATTGAAATTACTACTGGCGTGTAATAAGCTGCCCTAAACCAATTCATCCCCCTTAGTTTGTCATTTACTAAAATCGCTAGTCCCAAGGGAGCAATTACTAAAATTGGCACTACACCCACAAGATAAAGAAAAGTGTTTTCCAAAGTTTTCCAAAAAACTGCATCTTTCCACAGGCGTAAGAAATTGGCAAATCCGATCCATTTTGGTGGTTGGGCAATATCTTCGTAGCTGGTAAAGCTGAGATAAAATGCTTGCAGTGCAGGCCAAAAGACAGTCAAGATTAAGATAAATAAAGCAGGCAACAAAAATAAATAAGGAGTTAGACGTTGTTTAATTAACATCCAATCTTTAGGCATTAACTGATTCATAGAGCATTTTACCTTTGTGTCTTAGTGTCTTAGTGGTGCAAAAGTCAATTTTTTGACCACAAACACATTTCAATTTACACCTTCAAAGAGCTAATCTATTTGTACTTATCCAACTGCACAAAGACAAACTGTGATGGAAACTGAGAAAAACTTGCCAGTTGAGCATCAAGATGTACCAACAAGTCACCGTGGGCTACATGACTTTTTGTACAGCAACGATGACGAACACACTGCTAATGAGGTGGCTATAACCCCTGATTTAGCAAACAATGGAACAGAAGTTATACCTCTTAAGACTTGGCGTGCAGCTTCCCAAAATGTGAAAATTGCAGGTGTTTATGCAGTTTTAGATTTAGAACACTGCACACAATACATTGGCTATTCCCGAAATGTGTTGCTTTCCCTCAACGGTCATGTTAACCAAAATGGTGAACAAAAGTGTGCTTTTGTGCGCGTACAGAATTTTAAGTTTCCCAAACGCCAAGAAATGGAAGATTTGCGAGATGCATGGATCGCAGAACTTGATCATACACCTCCTGGGAATGCTGCGGAAACTGGAATGTGGGCTAGTACAGTAGGTGAAGTTGCTAAGGGGGCGATGTCAGAAGCAGAACGCCAAGCTTACGAAGAGAAAAAACTGAAATTGCAAAAAGCAATGGCTGACACAACACTTTCTAAACAAGCAGAATCAACAGATAAAAGTGATATTGAGCGTCAGCGTCAACTGGAAGCATCTGTGAAAAATGATGACTGGAGTGCAGTTATCGACGCGCAGACACAAGAAACCAAGTTTTAGAGATAAAACTATTGATGCTGTCTTAAAAAAGTGTCCATAAGTATAGAGATATAGTTATATTGCCAAGGCTGGACGATGATCAATCCAAGGATTAGCTGCTTCTAATTGCGCTGCTAGGCTAATCAAGGTGGTTTCAGCCGCAGGTTTGCCAATTAGCTGCACACTTATAGGTAATCCATTACTATCAAAACCTACAGGAATTGCGATCGCAGGTTGTCCGGTGGCGTTAGCTGCTGGACAAGGAGCAACCCAGCGCACAATATTTTGAAATGTCTCTTCTGGACTGAGATTAGCCCATTCGCCAATGCGGATAGGTGAATGTAAATAGACTGGTAATACCAACACATCTATAGTATCGAAAAAGGCCACAATTTGCCGTGCGACTATCTGCATTTGAGAAACCGCTTGCAGGTACTCAGGAACAGAACCCGTGCGTGCAAATAGCCAGCGATTTACGGGCTGCAATATCTCCATAGGTAGTCCTGATGCTGCGATGCCAGCTTGCCACACGGCTTGAAACGGTTCAACTAAGCCGCTAAAGTCAGGACATTTCTGTTCAACTTTGTGGCCGAGTTGTTCTAATAACTGCACTGTTGCTAGGACACCTTGCTGACAGTTGGCATCAGCTTCGCCCAAGGGAGGAATATTAGTAGCAAAGGCTATTCGCAAAGCACCAAGTTTTTCTTGAGTGGCGGCGAGAAATGATATTTCGGGATCTGCTAGCCAATAAGGATCGCCTGTGACATAGCCAGAAATAGCATCTAATAAAGCCGCAGCGTCAGCTACAGTCCGGGCAATTGGCCCATTGGTGGCAATTCCCGCATGGCGATCGCCTAATGGTGCTTTACTTACCCTTCCCCGTGATGGTTTGATACCCACCAAACCACAACAAGCCGCAGGGCCTCGAATTGAACCACCACCATCAGAACCTTGAGCGATCGCACATAATCCGGCGGCGACTGCTGCGGCTGCACCGCCACTAGAACCACCTGGGGTATATTCTAAATTCCACGGATTTCTGGCTGGGGGAAACCCTGTAGGTTCACTGTAAGGAAATGAACCTATTTCTGAAGTTGCTGTTTTACCAAGAACAATAAACCCAGCTTGTTTAATCCGGCTCACAACTCCGTCATCATACTCAGGAATATTATTTAACAAAGCTGGATTTCCGTATGTACAAGGTACACCAGCTACGGCGTTGAGGTCTTTAATCGAAATTGGCACTCCAAAAAACGGCGGTAGTTCTGAGGTAGTGGTCAGCATTTGGGTTTTGGCTGTAGCATCGGCGATCGCTAACTCTGCCGTCACCGTAAAATAGCTTCCTAATTGGGGATTTAACTGCTGAATCCGTTTTAAATATATTTCCACTAACTCTAGTGGCGATACTTCCCGGTGACTTATTAACCGTGCCAACTCTAATGCTGGGGTAAAAGCTAAATCAATTTCATTCATAAGATTATTTATTGGGCAGTTTTGTCTTCTTCTACAAGTTTCAAACTGGACTTGTTACTTTAGCAAAGTTTACGGGAACTATAAATCTATCGCTCCTAAGATTTATTAATTAATCAGGATGCTTAGTTTCAACTAGGTTGGTTAGGCTCCTAAGTAACCTATAACTTCACTGCAAAGACATTTTAGTTGTTTTGCATCACCTTTTTACAAATCCCTCAGGGATATTTATGGCTGACTTAGAAAAACTTGTTAATGAGTTACCACAAATTGTTCATAATCTGAACTTGACTATTGGCACTTCGCATGAAATTATGCGACAAATTTTCCTGATTAATCAGGCTCAGGAACAACTACAAAATATTCAAAAATTAATTGTTCAAAAATTAAGTTTTGCTAAAGTTAAAAATGCCGTAGTTACTCAAGCAACTAGTTCATTGATTCCTAATACTAATTTAGTAGATAGAGATATTAATAACAGATTAAGATTTATTATAGAGAACTTTGGCAATTTAGAAATATCATTAACTGAACTACAAACAAAAATTGATTACTGGAATGAATGGGGTAATTTACTTCAGGCTCTAGCAGCGGATATTTTAAGTGATGCTCAATTAGTAAGTCAATTAAATTGTAATACTAACTATCTCAGTTTACCAGCTAAACTTAAATATTTTCGCAAAAAGCTAGAACATAATTTAGTATTGGGAAATTCTCTCAATTTAAAGCAACAATCTTTGCAGATCAACAATATTTCAGAAGAAATATTAGAAGTAAAGCAAAGGGTAGAGTACGTTATTAACACTATTAAGAGTAGTCATAGTCTCTTAACTATTTTGCTAGGTATATCATCATTTTTTGGTAAATCTGGATTTACTTTAGAATGGTTGGATAATGAGCATGAATTAATTGTATCTAGTGATGGTAAATTTCAAGAATTAACAGAAATTATTGATGAATGTGAATTATTTCAACAAGAAATTGATAATTTACTCTTACGAAGTAATACATTAAAATTACAGGCAGAAAAAGCCATCATTAATCTTGAAGCAGAATCGGCATCCCAGTTTGAAGAAAAAAAAACACAAAAGTTTTTTATTTTAGGACGTTCAATTTTAGTTATAGCCTCAAGTTTAGTAGTCTTAGGTTTTGGCGGCTGGGTTAATAAAGACAAGCTTCCCCATCTTCAACAACAAAGTGCGATCGCCAACCAGGAAACTGATGCAACTACTAATTTTACAGATGCTTTAAAACTCGGTCTTGAAGCTTCTGCCTTGGTACAAAGTCCACCTCGTTCTCTCATAGTCTGGCAACAAGCGCAAACTAAATGGCAGCAAGCAATTAATTTATTAGCAAGTATTCCTGAAGAAACATCAGTTACTGCTAAAGCAAAACAAAAATTAATTCGCTATCAAATTAACTACAATGCTATTAGTCAAAAAGTTTTAGTTGAAAAAAAAGCATTGGCAAACTTAGAATCAGCCCATAAGCTAGCGATAGAAGCTGCTTTTTTTGTACAAACTTCGCCTAATTCAGTGTTAGTTTGGCAACAAGCTAAAGCAAAATGGCAGCAAGCAATTAATTTATTAGAAGCTATTCCAGAAAGTAGCGCTGTTTCTTTACAGGCTAAAGAAATGCTTGTTAGCTATAAAACTAATTATGCAGCCATTAGCGCCATAGTTAAAAACTAAACTTTGGTGCGATCGGTTAAAATCTCATAACCAGTTTCTGTGACTAAAACTGTATGCTCAAACTGAGCTGATAAAGCATTATCTACAGTTACCGCTGTCCATCGGTCAGATAATATGCGTGTATGCTTAGAACCTGCATTTAAAATTGGTTCAATGGCTAATGTCATCCCCGCACGGAGTTTTACATTTGGCATGTACTGAGTCCGAAAGTTGAAAACTGAAGGTTCTTCGTGCAGGTTACGGCCAACACCATGTCCAGTAAATTCTTCTACTACACTAAAACCATTGGCTTTGACATGATCTTCTATTGCTCCAGCCAAATCAAGCAAATATGCACCCGCCTTGACTTGTTCAATGCCTTTATAGAGAGATTCTTCAGCAACACGAATTAATTTAGCTGCTTGTGGAGTCACTTCGCCCACGGCAATTGTAATGCACGAATCACCATGAAAACCTTGATAATAAGCACCTGTATCTACTTTTAATACATCCCCAGTCTGAATTACTTTCTTGGCACTTGGGATACCATGCACAACTTCATTATTAATACTGGAGCAAATAGAACCAGTAAAACCGTGATATCCTTTAAAGCTTGGTGTGGCATCCATTTCTCGGATGCGTTTTTCTGCATAAGCATCCAAGTCAGCCGTAGTCATACCTGGCTTGACTAACTCGGAAATTTCTTTGAGAACAGTAGCCACAATTTTTGCTGATTGCCGCATAATTTCAATTTCACGCGGCGATTTAAGTTCAATACCTCGGCGTTGTTTTTTTGCAGGTGCAGGCTTAGTTTTTTGAGAAAGTAAGTTACTGAAAATGTTCATGGGAAGTTAATAATTACTTGTGCCTTGGCGTTACAGTGGTGGTATTTTTTCTAGATTAGTTGAGAAATAATATCTATATTTACGTTAACTTATTTTTTGCCACATACTCTAAGGAGGCAGGATAGCGCAGCACTTCGACAGGCTCAGTGACCAAAGGCAGGGGGTAAAAAACCTTAAAATTAGCTTAATATAAAGACTAGTGTTCTATTGGTTTGCGACCAAACGTATAAAGGCTTCAGCATCTGCAAGTTGCAACACAATGTTAGTTATACCCAAAACCTCAATTTTACGTTTTGCCTGATTTAGCATCCCAGTGGAAATATCTACTCCCACAACTCGACCTTCTTAGCCTACCAGTTGTGCAGCTGCGATCGCCACCCTCCCTGTTCCAGTTGCTATGTCTAAAACCTGCTGTCCGCAGTTAATTTGGGCATATTCAACCAGACGTTGAGCGATGCGAGGATGCCAATCGCCCTCGTCATAAGTTTGACTGCGACGGCTGTACATATCCGCAATTTCTTGCTTGTATTTGTTTATGTTAAAAAGCGTGAGCCACTTCCAAATCAGACTCAATTCTAGCGACCAACTAACGTGGATCAATTCCAGGTTTAATATCGACTAATCGCACTTGATTCTGCTTAACTACTACTGTCAATAATGGTAAGGAACGCTTCGCAGGGCCATGAACTACTCTACCTTGAGGATCATATTCAGAACCATGACAAGGACAAATAAAACGGTTTTTTTGGGTGTTCCACTCAACCGTACATCCTAAATGCGTGCAAATGGGACGGATAGCATACTCGGCAATAGTTGGTCCTTCTTTTATAATCAAATAGTCTACGCTTTTGTCTGGCAAGCCTTTAACAGCAATCGGAACTCCTGGAGTAGCAGTTGCTAGCAGTGCCTTGACTTGAATTGCCTCACCTTTTTCATCCGTAGCCTCAACTCCTGGAAGATAATTTTCACACCGCTGATTGTTTGGGAACCACGAACAAAGAGTGTTTAGGTCTAACTGACGACCTTGACTGACTTTTGGAAACAAATATCCCATTGCGATTGAAGCTATGCTACTACCTACCATGTAGCTCAAAAAATCCCGTCGCCTCAAAGTCCATTTTTTATTCATAATTGCTGCTCATTTTCATATAATTTGTTTGAAAATTAAATTATATACTTGTTATAAAAGCGGATTTGTTTATTTTTATGAGCAGCAAAGATAGAAATTTCACATGCCGATAGTAGCCGACACTTAAAATAAGCCATTGCTTATACCAATTCTGTATGAAGATACGTCAAACTATATGAGGAACGTAGACCCAAAGAGGCTTGCAACAGGCTACCGCAAAGATCGCATAGACGCGTTAGCGGCTACTCTTACGAATTCTCCGAAGGAGTACCCGCAGGGTAGGACACAAAGAAATGGTATTAGTAATACCATTTCTGTATAAAGATGCGCTTTAAAAACGAACCGCAAAGGACGCAAAGAACACAAAGAGATAAAGAAAATTAAGCGCAACTTCATAAAGAAACAGTATAAGCTAATCGGCATTTAAGTGGCATAAAAGTAGGGCTGTTCGCGCAGCGTTCCCGTAGGGTAGCCCTTACTACAAGAGAATCATTCTGGAAAAATGAATGACTACTAGCTTATACAGCCATCTCACTTTTCTAGAATTACAGCCTTTTTTAAAAGTGCTTTTCACCCATTCTTGATCTTTGGCTATTTGTGGGTTTTATATATCAGGTTGCCTGTGCGTTCAATCTTTTAATTAGATATTGCTGTTTCTGGTACGTTACAAATAATTTCTTCCAAGGTTTTAAGTAATTCTTGTTCGTTGTATGGTTTAGAAAAATAAGCTCGCGCCCCTAGTTGCATTGCTAGCTGCCGATGTTTATTACTACTACGAGAGGTGAGCATGGCGACTGGAATTTTCTTCATATTGAGGTTAGAATTTATCCGACCTAAAAAGCCATAACCATCAAGGCGAGGCATTTCAATATCGCAAATCACAGCCTCAACTTTTAAGCCACTTTCTAGTTTTTCGAGGGCATCTTGACCGTCTTTAGCTTGTTCTACTTCGTATCCTCCTTTTTCGAGGGTTAAAGCTAAGAAACGGCGCACATTAATCGAGTCATCGACAATCAAAATCATGCCTTTGGGTTTGGCAGGAGTTGCTGGTAGTTTTTGGGAATCAAAAAATAGAAATGGTGTTTTCAATCTGGCTGATGGTAATTGATTGTTTCTAGGAGTGCGTTGATTAGTCGCAATCCAATACAGCAATTCATTGGTATTAACTAATGCCACTACTCGACCATCACCAAGAATTGTGCAGTTGTTAAAGCCTTCAGGTAAAGGTATGTTTCCTTCAACTTGACGAATGGCAACTTCTTGTTCACCCCAGCAACGATCTACTTGGATGGCTACTGATTGATTATTACCTTTAACTATTAATACACTACTAGCATTAATAGCTGCGGGAGTTTCTAACTCTAGACTATCGTAGCGTGGGCAATTAAATTCAAAGTAACGGTTGAGGCGAATTAAGGGTAGCATCGTTCCTTGCCAGTTGAGAACTTCGCTACCTGCCATTGGGAAAACTCGCTCGTTTTGCAGTAAAAAGATTTCCGCAACGACATCTGTAGAAAATGCCAATAACATTTTATTGCTTTCTACTAACAAAACTCTAGCGACGGAAAGTGTAAATGGGACTGAGAGCGTAAATGTAGTACCCACCCCCGGCTCTGTATCAACTGTAATATCTCCTCGCACTAATTTAAGGTTATTACGAACTACATCCATGCCAACACCGCGGCCAGATAAGGCGGTCACTTGGTCGGAGGTGCTAAACCCTGGTTCAAAAATTAGTGAAAACAGTTCTTCATCACTAGCACTATCTACTAAAGCAGCATCTAATTTCATTGCTAAAGCACGGGAGCGAATTTTCTCTAAAGAAATGCCCCGACCATCATCACGCATAGTAATAATTGTGCGATTACCACGGTGCATAGCTTTAATTTCGATTAATCCTTGTTCTGGTTTACCTAAAGCATGACGAGTGGCTGCATCTTCGATACCATGATCAAAGGCATTTCTGAGCAAGTGCATTAAAGGATCATTCAAAGCTTCTAAAATACTGCGTTCAATTAAAGTATTGCCACCTTCAACTTTCAACTGCACATTTTTACTATGTTCTACATTTAAATCGCGCAAAGCTCTCGGAAAACGTTCTACTAAATCGGTGAGGGGACGCATCCGAATGTGAGTTAGTTTTGTTTGTAATTGTTTTGATGTTTTGCTTAGTTTCCGAGCAATTTGATCTGTATCATCGACACTTAATTGAATATCAGTTGAGACTTCCTGTACTTGCACAATGGTTTCCATAACTTCCTGCGATCGCAGGTTTAATTCGTTATAGCGATCCATTTCTAAGGCATCAAATTCTTGTGTATGCTGGCGATCGTCAGGGACGATAATTACATTATCTGGCATCGCCGCAGCTTGAGTAGAAATCTTATCATAAGCTGTACGCAAATCTTGGTTTTCTCGATCTAGAGTTTGCACTCGTTGGCTGAGATGGCGAACAAGTTTGCGTAACTTTTCGAGGTGGGAGTTTAATCCATTGCGCTGAACAATTAGTTCTCCAAATAAATCATTAATTTGCTCAAGTTGTTTACTGGGTACTCGGACAGTATTATCGTGGACTTCACGGTCTTTACTAACACTAACTATCTCTAGTTTAGGTTCATCTGGAGTAAATAATATATTTGGTTCTGAGTCTTCAGCCACCACCTCTATTTCTAGATCATCTACATCTGTGGCGAGAAATTGAGCGATCGCTTCTGCTTTTGACAGTGGCTCAGATATAATATCGTTTGCTGGAGCGATCGCAACTTCACTCAAATCAATATCTGTAGGTAAATTATCTCGTTGATTTGTCAATACCATAGCTTGCGATCGCCGCCATGCTTGCAATGCTAACTGAGCAATTTCGGCAACGCGATCGGGGGGCGGCGATTCGATATGACGTGTAATCGATTCGCAAAGTTGGGTAAAAGCTGGTAATTGAAGCATTTCTCCCAAACCGCCCAATTCGGCAGCCATAATTGCCACTTCTTCTTGCAAACATGGCTGAGCGTTATCTGCTAATACAGATTCTAACCGCTGCAAACATCCTTCTACTTCGGTTTCAAATAGTAAAGGGATAATGTCTTGCCCATCTTCTGGCGATAGCATAGTTGTCGCGTCTTCTGGGGTGGGGTCGCCCAAGCGATCGTGCAGTTCGTCAAAAACGGGATAACAAAAGGTTGCTAACCATTCTTCTTCTATGGCGTTACCTTCTGATAGTAATTCAACTATTCGACGTAGCCAGTCCACCGCCGAAAGCAGCAAACTTTGTAATTGCGTATCAATATCTAGAGAATTTTTGCTAGTTTTAAAGACTTTTAATAAATCTTCTAAACGGTGAGCTAAATCACTGAGCGATCGAAATCCCATCATCGCCGCCCCACCTTTGATGGAATGAGCAGCTCGGAGGGCAGCGTTAATTTTATCTAAATCGATGTGGTTACTAGCATTAATTTCCAGCAATACTGTTTCTAAAGTATTGAGGTAATCTGTTGTTTCTTCTAGAAACTGCATCTGGATTTCTAATTCTTTATCCATAGTTTTCTCCTTAATGAATGGTTAATAGTCAACTCTTTAAAGGTGACTTAAAAAATATCTTTCTTTATCAGGAATTACACAAAACTATGAGAAACAAACCGCAAAGGACGCAAAGAACACAAAGTAAAGAGGGTTAGGGAGAGTTTTTGCGTGTTTATCTGCGGTTAATGATTTCTTCTTGTACTTTGCCTAGGTGGAAACCGCTAACTATTGATATTTAGTTATTTAACTAACTTTAAAAGCCTCAACAGTTTCTTGTAATTGGTGGGAAATCTCTACAGTTTGTTGCAGAGAGTTGGAAACTAAGCGTGAAGAAGCACTGGTACGTTGTGAGCCGGCGGCAATATCTTGCATTAATTGGCTGATAGTTTGTGATGTTTGTACCTGAGAAGCAGTTGCGGTGGAAATCGATTGCGCTAAAGAGTCAATTTGACGAGATACATCTAAAATTTGACTCAGACTTTGTTTAGCTTCTTCCACAATCCGTGTACCTTCAACAACTTGAGTGGTTCCTATTTCCATAGCCTGTACTACTTCATTGGTTTCCCGTTGGATGTTATCAACAATCTGTTCAATTTCTTGGGTGGCTGCTGCACTGCGGATTGCTAGTTCACCGACTTCTTCAGCAACGACTGCAAAACCTTGACCTTCTTCACCTGCGCGTGCTGCTTCAATGCCGGCGTTGATAGCAAGTAAGTTGGTTTGGGTGGCAATTTGGTTAATTAAGGAGACTACGCGGGAAATTTGTTGGGAAGATTCTCCTAAACGTTTCACTTTTTTGGTAGTTTCACCAACAGTTTCCCGCAAGGAAAGGATGTTTTGTACTGTTAAATCCATCGCTTGACCACTTTTAGTAGCGGTGTTAGCTGCATGATTAGCAACTACTGCCGCTTGTTGGGCGTTGTCGGCTACAGTTCGCATTGAATGGGTCATTTTGTCAACAGCATCTAAGGTGCGGTCAATTTCGGCAGCTTGGATAAGTGCTTCTTCTGCAAGTTGGCGAATGGCTCCTTCATTAGAACCAATTGCGCCATCTACTTGGGTTGCTGCTTGTTTAACTTGGGTGACAATATCCCGGAGGCTTTCGACAATGGAGTTAAAAAAGTCGGCAACTGTGCCAATTTCGCCGGTAGTTACATCTGCACGGACTGTCAAATCACCCCTGGCTGCACCTTCTACGTTGTTGAGTAGTTCTAAAAGTTGCTGTTGTAGTGTTTCTGTTTGCGAATCTTGTTGATTAATATTTGTACTCAATACTCCTAACTCGTTTTCTGGTGTTGTCTCCAGACGAGGATTAAGTTCACCTTTACCTAACTCTGTTAAGGTTTCGGTGGCATTGAGAATTGGCTGAGTGTTGCGCTTGGCTAACCATACTGCGATCGCGGCGGTAATTAATGCTGT
>JBBSOP010000063.1:0-14792 GCA_038259655.1 Chroococcales cyanobacterium | reverse complement strand
GATAAATTTGTCAAAGCGATGGCTACAGTTGAGATCATCGAGATAACGCGATCGCTCTAATACTTCTATATTGGTGTAGCTAAAACCAAAATGCTCGCGCCAGTAATCAAGTAGCAGTTGCGGCGGTAAACTAATTATAATCCCTGGAATCGCATCGCCTAGCACAGCCAAATTTTTCCAAGGTTCCTTCTGGTGAATCTTATTGAAAGAAGTTTTGTTAGCTTCATCACTACCGTCTTGAATCAAATATTTTTGTGTATTCGGGTAAGCAGCCCAACTGGCAGTTGCAGGGTAATTGAGGATGAAAGCATAAGATAGATCTTGGATATCTTGAGCAAACAAATCAGAAAAAGAACTTCCTTGAAAATAACCAAAGTCGGGTGTTGAGTTCATAGAAAAAATTATAACGCCCTCTAAATTCCTGAATTATTTCATATTCTTTTGGTTTATATTTAACTCTTTTTTAACTACATTGAATCTATCAAGGGAAAGGGAGATTAGGCAGATAAAAGCGTAATATTGCTCTCATTTTCCTGATTTCTCAGTCCCCAGTTGCAATTATGGGATATCCTTAGAGCAGTGAAAGATTTGCCAAATAAAGCAGTAATGAAACTGGCAGCACGAGTAAGTCAGGTGACACCCTCTTTAACCTTAGCGATCGCAGCTAAAGCTAAGGCACTAAAGGCGGATGGTGTAGATGTTTGTAGTTTTAGCGCTGGAGAACCAGATTTTGACACCCCAGCGCATATCAAAGCCGCAGCAGTCAAAGCTTTGGATGAAGGCAAAACCAAGTACGGTCCAGCAGCCGGAGAACCAAAGTTAAGGGAAGCGATCGCCCACAAGCTTAAAATTGATAACGGCCTTGATTACAAGTCAGAAAATGTCATTGTTACCAACGGTGGTAAGCATTCTCTGTACAACTTAATGGTGGCGCTAATTGATCCGGGCGATGAGGTGATTATTCCTGCTCCCTACTGGCTCAGTTACCCCGAAATGGTGACTTTAGTCGGTGGTGTACCAGTAATTGTCCATGCAGACGCAACAACGGGTTATAAAATTACCCCCGAACAATTACGTCAGGCAATTACACCTAAAACCAAGCTATTTGTCCTTAATTCTCCCTCTAATCCTACTGGGATGGTTTATACGCCAGAGGAAATTAAAGCTTTAGCACAAGTAGTAGTTGATGCAGATATCTATGTTGTCTCCGATGAGATTTATGAAAAAATTCTCTACGACGGTGCAGAACATATCAGCATTGGTTCTTTAGGTCAAGAAATTTTTGACCGGACTTTAATCAGTAATGGGTTTGCTAAAGCTTACTCGATGACTGGGTGGCGACTTGGCTATTTAGCAGGGCCAGCGGAAATTATTAAAGCCGCGAGTACCATTCAAGGGCATAGTACATCGAATGTCTGTACCTTTGCTCAATATGGAGCGATCGCAGCGCTCCAAAATTCCCAAGACTGTGTAGAATCAATGCGTCAAGCTTTCGCTAAACGGCGACAAGTCATGCTAGACAGACTCAACGCCATTCCCGGACTCAGGACTGCTAAACCAGACGGTGCTTTTTATCTGTTTCCAGATATTAGCAAAACTAATCTCAAATCTTTAGAGTTTTGTAATGCCCTTTTAGAAGAACATCAAGTTGCAGTCATACCCGGAGTTGCTTTTGGTGCTGATGACAATATTCGTCTCTCTTATGCTACAGATATGACAACTATTGAAAAGGGCATGGATAGATTGGAGAAATTTGTACGTAGGCATAGCTAGTACCGCTGCCTTGGAAGTCAAAAGTAACCCTTCGACTGCCCTCAACTGCCGCGTATTCGAAGGGTTACACCAATTAAAATGGGAGAGGCTTTGAAACCTTGATTTTTTCGTTCAAAACTAGTGAATTTCTGCCCCTCTCCGCGTCACAGAGGGGTTGGGGAGAGGTTCATCGAACTCACGTAAAATTAATTAAAAAGCAAAAAGTCTGTGCGTCCCGGTTTCCGGGCGCAGAACTTTTCAAGACATTATTATTTCTTTCAATTTTTTATCTTTAATTAAAACTGGTTACACACAGCGCTCGCGTAGCGTCCCGCAGGTAAGCCGAGGTGTAAAAAGTCAAAAGACTTGTAATATCGGCTTTTTTACCATTTTTAATAATCTGTTCGTTTTCGCCGTATTGTACTAATCGTAGACATGGCGTATTTAGCTCAAAACACAATCTCCTATTCTGACTGAACAAAACAAAAAGATTATTCTCCAGTTCTACGCAGTTGGGAATATTATGAATACTTACCCAATATTCTTGTTCTAAATATTACTCTTCTTCTAAATAAACTTCCCCAAACTCCTTGCCTGCTAAAGGTATGCTTTGGTAGTGAACTTTACCCTTAATTACCACTCGCGCTCCCTCTTTGAGATTGCTTTGATTAGTAACAACCCAGATTTTGTCAGTTGAGTCGTTAATTTGATATGCCCACTGTTTGACTAAGGGAACTCGCTTTTCCACCTTTCCTTCAACGTAAACTGTAGTCTGTTTCCCTTGTTTTGGTTTAATTTCCCGAATCGGAGTGACATTGCTGCCAAAGCTTAAATTGCTAGCCTTTAAACTAGGCATTTTTAAAGAACTACAACTACAAAGTCCTGCCACAAGAAATAAAGTTAAGCCCAGGCGATAAGAAATTTTATTGTCGCCGTACAAAAATGAAGGGTAAAATTTTTTCGCTTGTTGTATGAAAGCCATCTTTATAAGCCCTTAAAAAGGCTACGGTGTATACACATCTGTCTATAAAATTAAAATCGTAGTAGATCCTCCTCAATCCACGCCACTTGCTTCTCCCAAGGAAAGACGCGGCGCGAACAAGTCGGGGAACCGCAAGGGCGCAGTGGCTCTCTTTTTTAAGGGGGTTGGGGGGATCAAAAGTCCGTGGGACAATCCTCTTTGATACTCGCCCATGAATCCTGGATAATTAGAAAAAAACAAATAAACATAATTAAAAAAATATCAACAAATTTAAAACCCTCCTGCCTCCCCTGCCCCATTTTGGATTAAATTTTAATGGAAACTAAAACTGCCAAACTTCTTGATGGTAAAGCTTTAGCTGAAAAAATTCATCAAGAACTCTCTATTCGCATTACAGAATCACAAGCCAAAATTGGCAGACCTCCTGGTTTAGCAGTTCTAATGGTGGGCGATAATCCAGCATCGGCTGCTTATGTACGTAATAAAGAACGAGCTTGCGCTAAGGTGGGCATTACCTCTTTTGGCAAGCACTTTCCTACAGAAACCACCCAAGCAGAACTAGAGTCAGTAATTGCTGCACTTAACCAAGATGAGCAGGTAGATGGCATTCTCGTGCAGCTACCCCTACCGAGTCATCTCGATGCTGTGACTCTGCTACATCAAATAGACCCAGACAAAGATGCCGATGGACTACACCCAGTTAACTTGGGAAGACTAGTGCGAAAAGAAGCGGGTTTACGCAGTTGTACCCCAGCTGGGGTGATGCGGCTTTTACAGGAGTATGACATTCCCCTGCGGGGAAAACAAGCTGTAGTTGTGGGACGGAGTATTTTGGTAGGCAAGCCCATGGCCTTGATGCTACTAGAAGCTGATGCTACTGTCACCATTGCCCACTCGCGATCGCAAGACTTGAGTGCGATCGCCAAAAATGCTGATATTCTCATTGCTGCGGTAGGTCGTCCAGGAATAATCACTGCTGAAATGGTGAAACCGGGCGCTGTTGTGGTAGATGTGGGAATGAACCGTGTCACCGATGCCAGTGGTAAAAATCGTCTAGTCGGCGATGTCCACTGGGAATCAACTGCTGGCGTGGCGGGATTTATCACCCCAGTTCCTGGTGGTGTTGGCCCTATGACTGTCGCTATTTTATTGCAAAATACAGTTGCCAGCTACTTAAGGAAAGCAGGAGTTAAAAGTTAAAAGTTAGGAGTTTTAACTCCTCACCTCATTCATAATTTTTTCAGCTCCACAGCACCTTAAAATTGTGACGTATATGACTAAACAGCCAAAAGCCCAAAATTGAAGGAATTGAAGAATGGTAGCAGCGGATAACCTTCAGAAAATGCCAGAGAAAGCCACTTTTAACTTAGTAGCCTATCTAAAAGAGCGACAAAAAATTTGTGAAGCTGCTCTGGATAAGGCTATTCCCATCATTTATCCAGAAAAGATTTATGAATCAATGCGCTACTCGCTATTAGCTGGAGGTAAGCGTTTGCGACCCATTCTTTGCCTTGCTACTTGTGAGATGATGGGCGGCACAATTGAAATGGCAATGCCAACAGCTTGTGCTGTAGAGATGATTCACACCATGTCTTTGATTCATGACGATCTGCCGTCAATGGATAACGATGATTACCGTCGTGGTAAGTTGACAAATCACAAGATCTATGGCGAGGACATCGCAATTTTGGCTGGAGACGGCTTATTAGCTTATGCTTTTGAGTTTGTTGCCACTCAAACCCCCGAAAATGTGCCAAAGGATCGAGTTTTAAAGGTAATTGCCCGTCTCGGAAGGGCAATGGGGGCTGCTGGTTTGGTTGGTGGGCAAGTGGTTGATCTAGACTCGGAAGGAAAGTCGGATATTTCTCTAGAAACCCTAACTTTTATTCATAACCATAAAACAGCTGCCCTTTTAGAAGCCTGTGTTGTTTGTGGTGGCATTTTAGCTGGGGCTTCATCTACAAATGTGCAAAGGCTCTCTCGCTATTCTCAAAACATTGGACTAGCATTTCAAATCATAGATGATATTCTGGATATCACTGCTACCCAGGAACAATTAGGCAAAACTGCTGGTAAAGACCTTGTAGCCAAGAAAGTAACTTATCCTAGCTTGTGGGGCATTGAGGAATCGCGCTCCAAAGCCCAACAGCTAATTGAGGCAGCTTGTAAGGAGTTAGAACCCTTTGGGGAACTAGCACAGCCACTTCAAGCACTTGCCCACTTTATCACCAGTCGCAATCATTAAGGTCAATACCAAAAAACCATGCAGGACATAGGCGACATTTTAGACAACCGGGTGCTGCTGGTTGCTCTGATAGCTTGTTTAATGGCTCAGGCATTGAAGTTATTAGTGGAGCTAGCTAAACATCGTAAACTGGATGTGCGTGTTTTAGTGACAACTGGAGGTATGCCCAGCGCCCATTCAGCCCTCGTTACGGCTTTAGCTACTGGTGTAGGGCAAAGCATCGGTTGGGCATCACCTGAATTTGCTTTAGCTATGGTTTTTGCCATCATCGTCATGTATGATGCGGCTGGAGTTCGCCAAGCTGCTGGTAAACAAGCTCGCATCCTCAATCAAATGATTGATGAATTATTCCACGAAAAACCAGACTTTAGCCAAGATCGTCTTAAGGAACTGTTAGGACATACGCCAGTGCAGGTAATAGCTGGGTCAGCTTTAGGTATCACCATTTCTTGGTTAGCTAGGGCTGCTTATTAGTCAAGAGTCAAGAGTTTGTAGACTATATCAAAAATATTGGCTTTAATCTCTATTTTTGATCCTTGAACCCTTGACTTTGAAATTTCTGGCTAAACTATTGCAAACGTACAACTGACCGCAATAGAACTACCTTTCGACTATCTACTAGAACGGCAAAAAAACCGCGCTCATTCAGCTTTTGCAATGTATTGTAGGCTTCTTGTTGGTTAGTGGTATGAACTGCTAGCAAGTAAGGACGTTGACCATAGGAGGCAAAACCTACGTTACCTCCTACCGCTTTTTGTACGCTATTTGCTAGTTCTGGACGGTTGAAATAATCTACTAAAACGGCAAAGCCCTCTCCTAAGGCTTGGGGATTATAGCTGATTGTCTGAGAGGATGTTTGAATCTGAGGTTGCGTTTGGGGTTGAGCTTGTGCCACATTGGGCGCTGCTGGTCTTGTAGTGATGATGGCAGATAACCCAGCAATATTACTGATATATCTCGCCCAACGATTGGCATCGTCAATCTTTTTAAATCCTCCTATCCGCGTCACTATTTCAGTGAGGTATTGGCAGGTGGTGCTAGGAATTTCATTTGGTAAGGCGCTACGCAGCTGCTTTTGATTATTCGCTGTAGGACTAACTACTAGTAAAAGATATTCTCCAGCACTTGGAGGCTGACAGACAGGAATAGCTGGTTGGGCGATCGCGCAAGTCATGCTACTGATTAACCCTGCGATCGCAAATCCTAAAGCACTAGATAAAGTTTCAAATTTCTGCACAGATTTGGGATGCATAAACTGGATTTTCTCACAAGATTATTTAGTTATGAGTCAATAGTCCACAGTCTACAATCTCATGACTATTGACTAGTGACTATTGATTAGGACACATTACTAAGAGATGCTAAAGGATTGGGAATTGTTGCAGAAGGAGCCTGAAACTCACCTGTGTTTACATACTCTAATCGCAGTTTTAGCCAAATAATAAATTGGGAATTGGTAGAAATAATCGCAGCGGCTGGTTTGGGACACTTCGCTTTTACCTCTGCCATCTCTGGTGCTTCTAAGAAAGCAGGTTGTCGAATCAACCAAAAATCAATTTCTTTTTCTTGTTCGTGGTAGTTGCGAGTGCGTTCTTTGAGAACTTCCTCTATTGGTTCTTCATGTACCAAAAATTGTTGGCTTGCCAAAACGTAATAGTATGTTTGCATTTTCATCCTTGATGCTTACTAATGAATAATTTAAGGGTACAGAGATCACACTGTACCCTGATTAACTAGCTTTTTTTTACTTTCTTGAACCAAGAACTAAAGGGACAAGCACCTTTGTTACTTTCACTACTTACTTGTTTACCACCAGCTGTCAATTTGTCCAAAAACAGTGTGTTGTCAAAGTAATGTTCCAAGGAAATAATCTTCAAGTCATCAGTTACACGAGCAATGCTCATGCCGATAATTTCTATAGTTTCTCCAGTGGGTGCATAGTCTTGGTATGTACCATGAAAATGTCCCCAGTGCCGCCACTTGAATGTTACATTTGGTGGACCAGAAAACACTTCCAGCACCTCCCAAGGAAATCCTTGAGGAAAGGTTGTATGGAAGATTTGGGCTGATGTTTCAAAGCTTTCTTGAGAAGCTTTGTAATGTTCGGAATCAGCCATAAATAAATTGTAAGTACCTTGGGCTGATACATCTGCGGCTGTGTACTCTAATCCGCCATTGGTACTGACACGAAACTTGTCGTTGGCAATAGACAACCACTCTTGAGGATTAGTTTTGAAAGATACCTCCATCTCGAAGGTTCTTACCAAATTTTGCACGATCGCTTCTAATGTACCTTCAAGATGATTACGTGTACTTTCTGTAGCCAGATTTTCGTTTGAGCGAGAATAATCTGGGGCTGTTTGATAACGCCACTGGACATCAGTACTTTCTGCAATAACTTTATCTCTATCTTGTACCCAAAGCGGCAGGTTGTTAGACTGTGTTGCGCTCATAGAAGTCTTTACTGAAGATTTTGCTTGCAATTTCCAGATTTCGCAGTGACAACCCCTCTTTATGCTCTAGTAAAGGAAGTTTATCTGTTGAGGCAGGCAAGGGGGGCAGAGGTGCAGGGGAAGAGAAGAGGAAAAGGAGCAGGGAGAAAAGGAGAAAGATTAAAGATTAGGTACACATCTTTAAATTCAAGGCATTTTCTTAACTTCCCCCTTGCACCCCGCACCCTGCCCCAATTCCTCTTTTCCATGCCCTATGCCCTATGCCCATATATAGCTTGTTTCATCTCGCGGACTGCTCTTTCTATACCTACCAAGGCTGCCCGGCTGATGATGGTATGACCAATATTCAGTTCTTCCATGCCTGGGAGAGCAGCCACCGGATAAACGTTCCAGTAGGTGAGTCCATGGCCAGCGTTGACTCGCAATCCAGCTTTAATTGCTTGTTCGCACCCTTTCGCTAACACAGCTAATTCTTGCTGGCGTTTAATTTCACTTTTCGCTTCAGCATATTGCCCAGTGTGCAGTTCAATGAATCGTGCTTGCACCTTGACGGATGCTTCAATTTGTGAGTTGTCGGCATCAATAAACAAACTAACTGGAATGCCAGCACTTTGTAATTGATCAACTACCTCACCTATTTTAGCAATTTGCCCGGCAATATCTAATCCGCCTTCTGTGGTGACTTCTTCGCGTTTTTCAGGTACTAAAGTTACATAATCGGGTTTGATATCGAGAGCGATCGCTACCATTTCATCTGTAGCGGCCATTTCTAAATTAAGATGCGATCGCACGGTTTGCCTTAAAATTCGCACATCCCGATCTTGGATATGCCGCCGATCTTCCCGCAGATGTACTGTAATGCCATCTGCACCTGCTAATTCTGCCAGAACCGCCGCTGCTACGGGGTCTGGTTCTACCGTCCGCCGTGCTTGTCGGATGGTAGCGATGTGGTCGATGTTAACACCAAGTGTAGGCAACCCTGTTTCTCCCTATCCACGGTCTTTCAAAGTTAATTTTACCGGAAATTCTGGCTGCAAAGTGTCAAACTCAGGCGATCGCGTTAGTAACAGATCGAGTTTCCCGATTTCTAATGTTATTAAATCATTTGCGGGAAACAAGAAGCAAATATATCAAAGGAAAGGACACCATCATTTTGATACTTTCTCACATCGAAAATAATTCACATTAGGCATATTTTAATAAATTTGCTGTCTGCGATCGCTCCACCAAACTATTGGCACATAAAATTCCAGAAGCAGCTACCGCAGGTACACCAATTCCGGGAATTGTGCTATCGCCAACACGATACAAACCTTGTATCGGCGTTTGTGTACTGGGAAACATTCCCTTACCCGCACTAATAGCCGGCCCATAAGTTCCCTGATATCTTCGTAAATAATGGGCATGAGTTAAGGGTGTACCAATCAATTCCAACACTACACGTTCACGAATATCTGGAATCACTTTTTCTAAAGCACGATATAAAAATTGCGCTTTTTCTTTTTTCTTATCTTCATATCCATCATTTCGTTCCCAACCAGCAAAAGGTTCCAAGGTGTAAGCATGAACTACATGATGTCCTTCTGGTGCTAGAGTTTTATCCCACACACTAGGAATCGAGATCATGCAAGTATTACCAGGTATTGTGATATCTTGGCTTGAATCGTGAACTACCACATGATGTCCTGTCAAATTATCTAAGCCAGTTGCTTGAATACCCAAATGCAAATGCATAAAACTATCAACTGCTGGTGTATTTAAAGAAATTTGGCAAAAAGCAGCGGGTAAATCTTCAGGATTTAGCAAATGATTGTAGGTATCCCAAATTGTCGCATTGGAAATTACGATTGGCGCTTTCAAGACTTCACCATTTTGTAACTTCACACCTACAGCTTTACCAGATTCCACCAAAATTTTTTCAACATGACATCCCAAACGCAACTGACCACCCCAACGTTCTAACCCCCGCACCAAAGCATTAACAATTGCTGCACTACCCCCTACAGGATATTCAACCCCAGCACGGGAACGTTCACCCAGCATAAAAGCTACTTCTGGAGCAATTGTGCCGTGGGCTTTTAAACCAGAAAGCAGGAAACATTCTAAGTCAATTAGCCGCCGCACCCAAGCATCTTGAATTGTCGTATCCATGACGTTACCAACAGAAGCTTGCACCAGAGGCAAATAAGGTAACATTTTCGCCAAAGACGGCAAGTAACGTTGCAGCAATACTAAAATCACTTGCCAATCGGATCTTAAAGCTAAGGTGGGAATACCTTTCATCGCTTCATACAGACCTAATAAGCGTTCTTCAAATCGTTGGAATTCTTCAGCACCTTGGGGCGTAATTTTATGTACTTGATGACGGTACATCTCAGCATTGCTATAAACTGCAAAAGTAGCTTCAGGAAAATGGTAATGTCCCAAAGGATCATAGGGTATAACTTGAAGGGATTCACCTAAAGCATCTAAAACTTGTTTAAGAGGGTTCAAACTCTGGGCATTTCTCAGTCCACAATAAAAGGAGGGGCCAGAATCAAATTCAAATCCTCGCCGTTTAAAGCTATGGGCTGCACCACCAGCAATTATATGACTTTCACACACAATTACTCGCTTGCCATAACGAGCCAGCAAACCAGCAGTACATAACCCACCAATACCGCTACCAATAACTATGACATCACTATCTTGCATATTTTTTGTTAGTTGTTAGTTGTCAGTCGTTTTTGATCTGGTTTAATCCCTCAATCTTGCAAGTGTCGTGGCCTTAACAGATATGATTGCCATTGACCATTGACCAGTGACCACTGACCATTGACCACTGACAACTGACCACTGACAACTAACTAGTTATGAATGAACCACTAATTGAACTGAAAGGCATTTCTAAATCTTTTGGTAGCAATAAAGTTTTAGATAATGTAGATTTGACAATTTACCGGGGAGAAGCACTAGGGATTATTGGCCCTTCCGGGACTGGTAAATCGACAGTTTTACGGTTGATAGCTGGGTTGTTGAATCCTGATGAAGGAGAAATTTATGTCCAAGGGGTACGACGACAAGGGTTAATTGAAGATAGTGCTGATCCGATTGATATTGGTATGGTATTTCAACAAGCGGCATTATTTGATTCGTTGACAGTAGATGAGAATGTGGGATTTTTACTGTATCAACATTCCAAGTTACCGCGATCGCGGATTCAAGAATTAGTCAAAGAAAAATTAGAAATGGTTGGTTTGTCGGGAATTAGTAATCTTTATCCATCTGAACTTTCTGGAGGGATGCGAAAACGAGTCAGTTTTGCCCGTGCAATTATGTCTAATCCTGATAGTGTCACAGAAGGGCCGGAAGTTTTACTATACGACGAACCAACAGCGGGACTTGACCCCATCGCCTCTACCGTGATAGAAGATTTAATCCGTGACTTGCAACTTGCACACGGAGTCTGTGGGACTTATGCCATTGTTACCCACCAAGAAAGTACTATTCGTCGCACAGCTGATAGACTGGTGTTTCTCTATCAAGGTAAAGTGCAATGGCAAGGTACAGTTAGTGAAATAGACAGCACAGACCAGCCATTAATCAAACAATTTATGAGTGGGAGTGTGCGAGGCCCTATTCAAGTAGTTGGTTAAAAAGATCAGAGTGATGAGTTAAAAGTCAAGAGTTAAATTCGACTCATAATTACTCACTTCTCATTGATTGTTGGGTGGAGAAAAAATATGCGAGATCTTATTACAAACCGTTTCACATCTAGACGAACATTGAGAGAAGGTTCAGTAGGGTTGCTAGTCCTGGTCGGACTAGGAGCATTTGTGATGATAGTTCTGTGGTTGAATAGATTTACCGCTGCTCGTAGTTCATACAAAGCTATTGTTGAATTTGCTAACGCTGGTGGGATGCAAAAAGGTTCAACAGTTCGATATCGGGGCGTGAAAGTAGGCAGTATTTCTAGAGTCCAACCAGGGCCTAATGCCGTGGATGTAGTGATTGAAATTGCTTCTCCTGATCTTGTGATTCCCCGTGATGTTGTAGTTGAAGCTAATCAAAGTGGATTAATTAGCGAAAGCATTATCGACATCACACCAAAAACATCGCTACCTCCTGGTGCTGTGAATGCAAAACCGCTAGATAGCAATTGCGATCGCAGCTTGATTATTTGTAATGGTTCTCGGTTACAAGGTCAGATTGGTATTAGTGTTGATGAACTGATTCGCAGTTCAACTGATTTAGCTGCTGCATATAGTAACCCCAAGTTTTATCAAAGGTTGAATCAACTTCTAGAAAGCTCAACTCAAGCAACTTCTAGTGTTGCACAACTCACTCAAGACCTACGGGGTTTGAGTAAAAGTTTTCAGGGACAATTAAGTACATTTTCAGCTACTGCCAATTCAGTCCAACAAGCGACAAATAAACTAACTGCATCGACTACGAAAACAGTAGATCAATTAGGTACAACCGCCAGTGAATTTAGTACTACTGCAAATAAAGCTAATCGTCTACTAGGCAATTTAGATAACCTAGTCACTACAAATCGTTCTATGTTGGTTGGCGCTTTAAACAATATCACCGAAACTAGCAATCAATTGCGTGTGACAGTCAGTAGCTTATCACCTGCTGTTAATCGGTTAACCCAAGGAGAATTACTCCAAAATTTTGAAACTCTTTCAGCAAATGCAGCTCAAGCTTCAGCTAATTTACGCGATGCCTCTAAAACCTTAAATGATCCTAAGAATTTAGTGCTATTGCAACAAACCTTAGATTCAGCCAGGGTTACATTTGAAAATACTCAAAAGCTAACATCTGATTTAGACGAATTGACAGGCGATCCTAAGTTCCGAGAAAATCTGCGACAGTTGGTAAATGGTCTCAGTGGCTTGGTATCTTCTACAGATCAAATACAGCAACAAGCAAAAGTTGCTGCTACCTTAGACTCTGTAAGAGCAACTGTTAACACACAAGACGCTGTAATTCCCACTTCTTCAACTTCCAAACAACAAATAGTTACCATTAATCCCTCATCCACTGGCATTAAAGTTTTTGAAAATAACCTCCAGCTAAATCCTAATCCTAGCCCTTTAGCTACTAATTCGGCTTTAGAAAATTCATCCCAAGAAAAATTATTAAAGCAGTTGCGAGATTATGGAGAACAACGAGACAAAGAGAATAAAACGAAGTAAAAGCACTAAAATTAAGATATCGGTTTTATGCTGGCGATCGCTTCTAGCTCCTTAAAAAAAATGCCGCGCGATCGCAACTTGTAAGCTACATCTTAAGTTATGCTGCAAATTTCTCACAAAATCATCATCCCTGATCACGAAATCGAAACTAGCGCGATTCGCTCTCAAGGAGCAGGAGGCCAAAACGTTAACAAGGTTTCTACAGCCATCCACTTACGTTTCAATATTGCAGCTTCATCATTACCCGCTTTTTATAAAGAGCAGCTTTTGCAACTGAACGACCGACGTATTACCCAAGAGGGAGTTGTTGTCATCAAGGCTCAAGAACACCGCAGCCAAGAGAAAAACCGAGAGGAGGCGTTGAAAAGGCTTAAAGACTTAATCAAAAGTGCAGTCATATTACCCCAAAAGCGCAAACCCACAAAACCAACTCGTAACTCTCAAAAAAGACGACTTGACAACAAAAGTAAACATGGACAAATTAAGTCTAATAGAGGGCAGGTTACAGATTATTGAAGTGGAAATTAACATTGAGGATAATTATACTCTGCATCACCTTTTGACAAAATCTAGCAATGGAAAAATCTCAACTTAGCTTACAAAACTGGTTGCCAGAAAACTATATTAAAGCCTATAAATTTGCAGCACACGCCCATCAAAATCAAAAAATACCAGGGTCAGAAATACCTTACATTATGCACTTAAGTTTTGTAAGTATGGAAGTAATTGCAGCACTCACTATGGAAAAAGAACACAACGGAGACCTTGCTATTCAATGCGCTATTTTACATGATACAATTGAAGATACTGATATAACTTTTGAAGGAATAAAAGCAGACTTTTCGGAAGCAGTAGCCGATGGGATACTGGCGCTGACCAAAGATGAAAGTTTAGCAAAACATCTTCAAATAGCAGATAGTTTGCAGAGAATAAAAGAGCAACCACAAGAAATTTGGATGGTGAAATTAGCGGATAGAATCAGCAATCTTCAAGCACCACCACATTATTGGACTACAGACAAAATTGTTCGTTATCGAGAAGAAGGTATTCAAATTTATGAAGCTTTGAAGGATGCAAGTCCTTTTCTAGCTTCACGTTTAGCCAGTAAAATTGCAGATTACAAGGTGTTTATCCAGTAAATAAGATTAGCTACTGTTAAGTAGGTGGATTGAATTAAACGTAGGATGGGTTAGCGTAGCGTAACCCATGCTGGTCAAGGGTTTAATGCTTCATTGAGAGAATTACACCTTCCTGCTTATAGCTGTTGCTCTTCTTCATAAAACCAATTCTCTGCTAACAGCGTTAAGCCGATTAGTAAGAAAAAGCAAAAAATCGAAAACAAAAATATTCCCATCATTGCTATTACCTCCAACAAAGTTTGTGAGATATACTTTTAGCAAATGAGACGCATGACTCCTCAAAATTAAAACAATCGATAATTGCTATATGTAAATTATTACTCTGAATAATTG
This sequence comes from Chroococcales cyanobacterium, assembly GCA_038259655.1. Classification (GTDB taxonomy): domain Bacteria; phylum Cyanobacteriota; class Cyanobacteriia; order Cyanobacteriales; family Nostocaceae; genus Halotia. The sequence continues at coordinate 708 of JBBSOP010000063.1, read as the reverse complement.
GAATGATTCACGAAATTAATTTGTCGTAATAATAGCAGAAATATTGACATAACTTAATATAAGATCTATAACCAATACCTTCGCCATTTTTTTCTTGGCACTATATCTTATCGAGTATCCATAACATTTATGTTAATTAGTTGGATTTATCTGATTGTAGCAATCATGTTTGAAGTTTCTGGCACAACTTGCATGAAACTTGCTGAAGGATTTACTAAAACAGTTCCTTCAATCTTAATATTTGTGTTTTATGGAATTTGTTTTACTTTTTTGACTCTTGCCTTAAAAAGACTAGAAGTTAGTGTTGCTTATGCTGTGTGGTCAGGGCTAGGAACCATTCTAATTGCGAGTATTGGTGTTATTTGGTTTCGTGAATCTTTTACACTCGTCAAGTTTTTATCCATTGCTTTAATTATCATAGGGGTAATTGGTATAAATTCAGGAAAATAGAGTTTTGTCAGTGGTTAGTAAAGCGCGATCGCGTTGCTAGAAAATGGATAAAGTCGAGCTAAGACTACTTGCACTTTTGGGGTACTAAACCAGATCAAAAACAACACTTCGACAAGCGGTAGTTGAATCTCGACACTTCGGCAGGCTCAGTGCATCGCTTCGCGGCAGTTGAGCGCAGTCGAAACTCGATTTCCGCGCAGCGATGCACTGACTTGTGCTGAGTTTAGCCTGAGCGTAGTCGAAGTAGCTTGTCGAAGT
>JBBSOP010000062.1:0-14798 GCA_038259655.1 Chroococcales cyanobacterium | reverse complement strand
TCAAAACTTTTTCTCCAAAAACTACTCAAATGGTGGATGTATTGATTGCAGTTGCTTTAAACCTCATCAATCCTATGCACCTGCGAAATTGGTTTGCTAACTGCTGCTACTGTACTTCATGATTCAGGAAAGTGCTGTAAACAACGTCGGAAATCATCTCGCTCAATACGTCGTGACGCAGCACAAATTGCTTTTAATCGGGGTGCAGCCAAGCATGTTTGCAATGGTGAAGAACAGGAATATAAAGGTAAGGATGGCTCTCCTAATTTTATTGCCAACTTCTCTAAAGGCTTGCCACACAATGAACTTGGCGAAGTAGACCCCAAAGCCTACAAAGCCCTATTAAAGGCTCTTGAGAGTGGTAAACCACAAGATTTTGAAGCTATTCCTTTAGGTAAAGACCGTAAGTTTACCAATCTGCAAGCAGGACTGGGTTTTGACCTAGAAGGCCCTGATGGTCATGCACTAGCTATACCTCCAGCACCTCGTATTGACTCGCCCCAAAACTCAGGGGAAATGGCTGAACTTTACTGGATGGCACTGTTGAGAGATATTAACTTCACGGACTTTAGTAAAAATTCCGAAGTGGCAGAAGCAGTAGCTGATTTATCTACATTCTCTGATTTTCGTGGGCCAAAAGTTGATGGCTGCATTACCCCAAACACCCTCTTCCGGGGTAATTATGCTGGTGACTTAGTTGGCCCTTACATTTCTCAGTTTTTACTCAAAGATATTCATTACGGTTCCCTAACAATTTCTCAAAGACAGCAAACCGTAGTACTAGATATTAATTACTTAACTGATTACGATTCTTGGTTAGACATCCAAAACGGTAAGATACCAAGTGGAGATAAATTTGACCCCAAACCCCGCTATATCCGCAACATCCGAGATATTGGTCAATATGTCCACGTTGATGCTCTCTACGAAGCTTACTTAAATGCTTGTTTAATTCTGTTGGACATGAAGGCTCCAGAAGATGAGGGTAATCCTTACAAAAACTCCAAAACTCAAATTGGATTTGGTACTTTCGGCGGCCCGCACATTCTCAGCTTGGTAACAGAAGTTGCAACGCGGGCGTTAAAAGCCGTGTGGTTCCAAAAGTGGTACGTGCATCGCCGCTTGCGCCCGGAAGCATTTGGGGGACTGATTCATAATCATTTAACTGGACGTGCAACATATCCAATTGATCAAGAAATTTTCCGTTCCAGTGCGTTAGAAAAAGTTCATAATCTTTATGGTACTTATCTGCTACCAGTGGCATTCCCAGAAGGCTCTCCTACCCATCCCGCCTACGGTGCTGGACACGCTACAGTAGCAGGTGCTTGTGTCACAATGCTCAAGGCTTGGTTTGACGAGTCTAGTCCGATTCCTAACCCAGTGGTTGCCAATAATGACGGTACTGAGCTAGTTGCATACACTGGTCATGATGCAGAGAAACTAACTGTCAGTGGTGAACTGAATAAAATTGCTGCTAATATTTCACTTGCTCGTAATGGAGCAGGTGTTCATTGGCGCACTGATTATACAGAGTCAGTTAAACTGGGTGAACAAATAGCGATTGGTATTCTGCAAGAGCAGTCACTTACCTTTAATGAAGAGAACTTTTTCACGCTCACAAAATTTGATGGCACAAAAATTAAGATTTCTCGCGACGAGGTAAAACACTTAATGGTTGAAAAAGATGAATAGCTAAGCTGTTTTACAGTACTGATACTTACCCTCGTATTTATGCGGGGGTAATAATATCATGATCTTTTCAATTATCTAGTTTCAGGAGTTTTTTGCAGACGGATTAATGTATTGTAAACTTGCCGTTTTAAGTTATTGTTATTTTGTAACTCCATAGTAATATTGTTAAAACGATCAATGCTAAGACCGTTATTTTCGACTATTTTTTGAGAGTTACTACAATAATTTACTGCGATATTTCTAGCCTTGTTTGGTAGACCATTCATACTGTTAGAGTCGTTACAAACAATTTTAGGAATTTCTCCGCTACCAATAAGTTTTTTAATTTCTTCAAAAGCTTTTTGGCGTGATGGCTCCATTGCCAACACAGCTTGAGCATAATTGGTAACTTCAGTATTATCAATTGATGGAGCTTGTGCGCTAGCTTTTGAACTCCATGTCAAGGTACTAGCAACTAAACTAGCAGTGGTAACAAGACCAAGACATAAACTGCGGGAAAACATCTGTTGTAAGCTCTTTTGGAAAACTGAATCAGGAGTTGTTTTCATAAAGTGTGTGACACAGAACTATAGTAGGGATATCTTAATAACTTTGAATTATTTTAGGAGCGAGAAGTTCCAGAATCATAGAGGGTAGTCAAAATTGTTTCTATAGTATTAACTTGCTTTGCATACCTGACAAAGTTCTATAACCTTAGTTTGCAGTGCAGATATTTCCGTAGATCCTTGTTTGAGGCTAACCTCTAACTCCAATAGTAGAGGTAAACAAGAAATTAATTGCTGTACAGAAAGGAATTTTACTTCTTGCTGTAAAAAATAAATCCGTTTAGGGTTGCCGACCTCAGTAGCTTTAGCGATCGCTTGGGGATTACGCTCACCACTCTCCATGATAATCTTGACCCATAGCCAAGTGCGAAATTGACCAATTAAAGTAGCGACTATCCGTAACCCAGGTTCAGAAGCATTTATGAGATCATTCAAGATAGTTAAAGCTTTAGCTGCATCCCCTATTCTAATTGCTGCTGCTAATTGTAAACTATTTTGTGTAGTATTTCTTACTAATCGGATAATAGTATCGTCCTTTAAAGGCTGATGATTATCTCCTATATAAAGTTGCAATTTCTCTAATTCATTATAGAGAAGCCGTGTATTATTGCCTACAGCTTCTGCCAACATTTCCGCAGCCTTAGGAGTAAGTCTCATATCTCTAGCTTGAGCAGCTTGATTGACAGCTTGTATGAGTAATTCCGTCTTCCAAGGAGGAATGAGAGGAAATTCCCGGAACTCGGTAGCGAATTGTTTGAGTAGTTTTGTAGATTTTAGCCGTTCATCGGGTTTATTGTGAATAGTGAGCAATAAAAAAGAATTGTCTGGAATGCTTGGCAAGGTTCTTACCATTTCTGCTAGGACATTTTCTGGACAATGCTGACAGATAGTAGTATTGCTCAGCCACACTAAACGGCCACCTGCGCCAAAGGTTGGTGTCATCACTTGGTTTAACCCCTGAATTACAGCGTCGGCTTGTTCTGGGGGAAATGCAGTATAGTTAAAACTTATCCATAAAGGATCAAGAATGCGATCGCGTAACGAAGCGATCGCTTGTTCAATGGCAAAATCATCCTCACCCCAGTAAACATAAATTGGCATATAAAAACCTCATATAAGATGAAGGGCATTGGGCAATTAAGAGGAATTGGGGCAGGGTGCAGGGTGCAAGGGGGATGAAGAAGCAGGGTGCGGGGTGCAGCACTTCGGCTACGCTCAGCGACCGGGGAAGTTAAGAAAATGCCTTGAATTTAAATATGTGTACCTAATCTTTCTCCCTAGCTCCTTGCTCCCTGCTCCCCTGCTTCTTCCCTAGCCCCTAATTCCTCTGTCATCATTCTAAAAAGCTAAATACTTTTTAAACACTCTGCTAATTGGGGCAAATTTCCCTAAAATCTATCAAGTGAGAGCGCGAGGCTACGAAGATTGGACGACAACTATCAAACTTACCTAAATCGGGTAGCAAGAATGACGCTGCCAGAAGCTTACAGATCCCAAATCCAGCATATCCAGGAATCAGCTAAATTTCAGCCTGATTCTGGAGCTAGACGAGCAGCGCCTTTCCCTGGCTATACCCTAATTACCCCCACTGCGGCAGAAGAATCAAAAAATTCTGTTTTCTATGCCCAGTTACAAGCTTACCAACAGGAACTTTTACAGTTGCCTTTGGACAGCGATTTGATTGTCCCTGTACCTTCTGCCAGTTTTCATCTAACCTTGGCAGATTTAATTTGGGATGATGCCTTCCGCGATGCCTGTGCCAAAAACCCTGAATTTGAACAACAGTTACGTTCTTGTTGTGCTGAAATCTTTCAGCAATATCAACAATCCGTGACAAAGGTGGCTAATCCAATTTATTGGCAAATGCTGGGATTGATAGTAATGCCCAGAGCTGTCGGTGTTTGTTTAGTACCGCAGGATGAACGTTGCTACGAGCAGATTCTGCAATTTCGTCGCACAATTTATCAAAATCCGCAGTTAATTGCTTTGGGTATTGAACAGCATTATCACTTCACAGCCCATATCACACTAGGCTACTTTGGGGAGGTTTCACCAGATCTAGACCGTACAAATCTCAGCACCATGCTTTCTCAGTTAAATCAGCAATGGTTGCTAAATTCTCCAGAATTTCTGATCAACCGTGTCGAATTGCGGAAATTTGACGATATGACCTTCTATCATCGTGAATCAGACTGGCCAAGTTTAGATTTTTGAAGAATAGGGCATAGGGCAGAAGAGGAAAGGGAGCAGGGGGCAGGGAGCAAGGGAGAAAGATTATGATACAAATGCAAGATATTTTCTTCATTCCCCGGTCGCTGAGAGTCTTGTACTGACTTGTGCTGAGTTTCGACTACGCTCAACTGCCGCGTAGCCGAAGTAGCGTAGTCGAAGTAAGCCGGAGTGCTGCACCCCGCACCCTGCCCCTCTGCCTCTTGTCTTCCCCTGCCTCCCCTACCTCCCCTACCTCCCCTGCTCTCTACTCCCTCTGTTGATAGGCTAGATAAACAGCTTCTAAAAATACATCTGGAGTCACATTTTCTGGTAAGTTTTCTAGGTCAATAATCGCTTTTACCTGTTGAGCTAGTTGTAAAGCTAGTGCAATTCTCGCCTTGGATGCCATTGCACTACGTCGCTGTAAATACTCACGAATTACAGCAAAATCATCGGGTAACAATGGTGATAAATCAGCAATTTGTAGTAAATGCTCATACAATGACCTTGCTTGTTCTGAAATTATTAAGGTCGCCGATGTAATAGGTGTTTGAGCTTGAATGACAATTGTGCCAGCAACTAAATCACCCAGGCGCTTTTCACGGCGACCAAACATAATTAAAAAAGCTCCAATAAACAAAAATTCATCAAAGGGTCTTAGTAAGGCACGTAGGGTAGCCTGTTGCAGCCCAATAAGTCTGCCGTCATCTCGAACTACGCGAATTTTAGCAAAACGCTTACCTGGGGTTTGTCCTTGCCAAAGAGTCTCAAAAAATACAAAATAACCTACGTAAATCACAAACCAGGCGATGAAAGCGATCGCTATTAACCAAACAACTGATGCGGAGCCAAAAATATCTGTCAAAAAACCTACTAATTGCACTGAAAATATAGTCCAGGCAACAAAAAACATCACCAAACTTACAGCTAAAATGTGATAGTCAATGATTAAAGCCCAGGCACGATTACCTATACCAGCGAGGGTAAATTCTAGTTCTACACTTTCTGGCGTACGGAATTTAATGTAGTTAAAGATGTGCATAGTAGTTTTGGCGCTGGCACTTAAATTTCGCGATCGCGTAACTTTAAACCTAACCCTTCACGGCGACTCCGCAGATCATAATAAATAACAGCTTTGACAGCTTGCCAAAACGGTGTAATAGCTGCACCACCTGCGAAACTTAAAGCTATGACTAGCAAGGAAAAAACTAAACTGAAAATACTAGATCCTTGTTGTAGTAAAGACGCAAAAACAACTTGCAGAATACTCGTAATAATCTGAACGATAATTTGCAGAGGTATTGTGATCAAAAAAGCCACAAATGAAATCAAAAGTATCCGCCAGACATGACCTTGAGTTAGTTGCCAACTACGACTAATAGCCGATGCACCATCAACATTATCCTCGACAGCCAAAGGTACATCGACTAAATAAAACCGTGTCACTAACCACAAAAATGCCACAAGCGACACAATACCGACTACAAAAGCAAGTAGACCTAACAAAAGATAAGTAGCGGGGTTTCCTTGCTGACCTATTCCCCCGACTAGCGCCGCCGATAAAAAGCCTAACAAACCAAATAAAACCAAAGCTACCAAGCCAATTCCTATACCGATCAAAAACATTAATAGTATTACCAACAAAAACTGCCACAACCGCGAATTAACGAAACGCTCACCCGATGAAATACTTTCGGGCTGATTGACCAATTCACCAAAAGCTAAACGGGAAATTAGTGCTGTCAAGGCATAAAACTTTGCCCATCCATAAATTGGAATGATTAGCCATACATAAGCCCTCAAAGCAAGTAGAAAATACTCTTTAAGATGAGAACGGTACAATCGCACCGCCGCACTGACGACGTTACCGATACTCAGTGGTTGCGTGGGGTTGGGGGAACCAAAGTTTTCAGACATGATGTCAAACTTTCCTTGAAAGTACGCAGAGGAATTTGAGGCTATCTTAAGGTACGCTAAACTCAATGTTCCCAAAATTTATGAATATTCAACGTTGGATTGCCCGACGAGAACCGAATTGGCAACGTCTGGGTGCTTTATTAAAGCAAGTAGAAACCAAAGGAATAAAGTCACTGCGGGCTGCGGAAATTAGAGAATTAGCGAGTTTGTATCGTTCAGTAGCAGCAGATTTAGCACGCGCTCGTACACAGCAAGTTGGTAATACTTTAATTCAAAGCTTACAATCCCTCGTAACTCGTGCTTATACACAAATTTATCAAGGTTCACGGCGACAAGAATGGTATGCAGTGGTGGACTTTTATCGCTGGGGACTACCAACTGTAGTGCAGGAAACATTTCCATATATTACTGCCGCTACTGCCATGTTTTTACTAGGGGCAATAATCGCTTGGTGGTACGCATGGCAAGATCCAACATTTATGACGCTGATAGTACCCGAAAATTTGATTACCAAGGTACGAGATGAGCATCAATTGTGGATGGGGTCAATAGTTGGCATTGAACCTTTGGCATCTAGCGGTATTATGATTAACAATCTCTCCGTATCCTTTGGGGCTATTGCTGGTGGAATTACCGCTGGGGCATACACAGCTTATTTAATGATATTTAATGGCTTATTAATTGGTGCTGTTGGCACATTAGTAGCTCAAAATAATCTTGCTTATCCCTTTTGGGCGTTTGTGTTTCCCCACGGTTCTTTAGAATTACCTGCCATCTTTTTTGCCGGTGGCGCAGGATTGTTACTGGCAAGAGCGATTTTATTTCCTGGTAAGTATCGTCGAGGCGATGCGTTGAAATTTTATGGTTATCAGGCAGTACAGCTAGTATTTGGCATTGTGCCAATGTTAGTTATTGCTGGTATTATTGAAGGCTTTTTTTCTCCTAACCCCAGCATACCAGACCCATTCAAGTATCTCTTTGGCTTGGGATTATTTATATTTTTGGGAATGTATTGTAAAAGAAGGGGCTAGGGAAGAAGCAGGGGAGCAGGGAGCAGGGAGCTAGGGAGCAGGGAGAGTAAGAAAAATAAAATCTGAATAAATTGGATAATTTATTTTTTGGAGTTCCCTTAGGTACACATATTTAAATTCAAGGCATTTTCTTAACTTCCCCGGTCGCTGAGCGTAGCCGAAGTGTGCACCCCGCACCCTGCCCCCATGCCCCATGCCCCATGCCCTATTCCCTATGCCCAATAGGATGAAGTAATCGGACGATCGCCTGCATTAATATTTTTGGTTCAACAGGCTTGGGGATATGCATTTGAAATCCCGCAGCTAAAGCTTGTTGCTGGTTTATTTCTCCGGCATAAGCAGTAAATGCGATCGCTGGAATGGTTCCTCCTTGTTGATGTGACCATTTTCTAATTTGCCGAATCAATGAATAGCCATCCATTTCTGGCATCCCAATATCACACAGTAGTAAATCGGGGATAGACTGATTTAAAAGTATCAATGCTTGTATTGCCGAAGCCGCTGTGGTAACTTGTGCGCCGGCTTGTGTCAAGATGAATGCTGCCAACTCTCGCATATCTGCATCATCATCTACAACTAATATGCGAATGCCTGTTAAATGTGTCACAGTTTCTAAATGGCTGTGATCAGATGCTGGCTCCTGCTCGGTAACATTTAAGGGTAGTCGCACGGTAAATGTTGCCCCTAAATTTAGTCCCGGACTATTTGCCTCAACGGTTCCCCCGTGCAGTTCAGTAAAATGACGAACGATCGCTAACCCCAATCCCAACCCACCAAATTGTCGTGTTGTTGTGCCATCTTCTTGCCGGAAGTATTCAAATACATCAGGCAAAAACTCTGGGTTAATACCTTTACCTGTGTCTTTGACTTGAATTTCAGCATACATGCCAACTTGCTTGAGTTGTATCTCGACTTGTCCTCCAGATGGTGTAAATTTTACGGCATTAGAAAGTAAGTTCCAGACAACCTGTTGTAGGCGATTCATATCACCTGAAACCGTTCCTGAGAGTGGGTTGAGATTAATCTGAATTTGAATGTTCTTAGCATCTGCTGCTAGTTGTACTGTTTCTAAGGCTGCTGCAATTGTTGCCGCTAAATTTACAGGAGCGACATTTAATGTCATTTTTCCTTGCAAAATGCGTGAAATATCTAATAAATCCTCAATTAATTGCGCTTGCAGTTTCACATTGCGTTCAATTGTTTCTAAAGCTTGGTCAGTTTTTGTGGCATCTAGCCGCTTACTTCGGAGCATTTTTGTCCAGCCTAGAATCGGATTGAGGGGCGATCGCAATTCATGAGATAGTACGGCTAAAAATTCGTCTTTAACTCGGTTGGCTGATTCTGCTTTGGTGCGATCGCGTTGCGCTACTCTATACAACTGGGCATTGTCGATGGCTAAGGAAGCACGGCGAGCTAGTTCTTCTGCTAGTTGCAAATCAGTGGAGTCATATCGCCGCCCAGATTCGGCTGAAACAAAGGAAATTACACCTAAAACTCGCGTTTGGGTTCGTAGTGGCACTGTCATCACCGATTTAAACCCAACCTGCCGCAAAATTTCTAAATGTTCTGGATCATGGGCTGCTTGCACCAGCAATTCATCTGGAATATCTGGCAAGATATCAGATTCTCCTGTGCGTAATGTCAAGGCAGCGCCGCGAATAGCATTTGGGTTAAGGGGATATTTATGGCTAATTTGGTGCGCCCATTCAAGTTTGGCAGGATCGGTATGAGCAACAGTAATTTGCTCAATTGAACCATCTGCTTCCACGATATGAACCGTACACCAATCTGCTAATTCAGGAACAATTAACTGTGCTACTCGCTCTAGGGTGATTTGATAATCAAGAGAAGAGGAAAGGACTGCACTCGCCTCTGATAAAAAGTGTTGCCCATGCTCTAACCGGACTCTTTCTGTCACGTCTAAGACATAGATTAAAACGTCTTCTACTTCCTGGTTAGAGTTGATTGTAGGCAGATAGTAAACGTTGTAGTAACCAGAGGAGCGATTGCTGCGTCCTGGAACATTGACAGCAAAGTTGGATGAAATAAAAGGCTTTCCTGTGGTGTAAATGTCGTTAAAAACTGCAACTAACTTAGGATCGGATTGACCAAAAAGTTCTGAAATTGAATGCCATAAGTGCTGTTCGCGGGTTAGTCCGTTGATTTGAGCTAAGGCTTCATTAATGGCAATAAATCGTTGCTCGCCATCTAACAGAGCAATTCCTACTGGTGAGGTTTCAAAAATGTTTGTCAGTTGACGTTGTGCAGCTTCTGCTTGAGTTCGAGCAATATTTTCTCGCTCTAGCAATTGTTCTCGTTCTTGTTCTGCTTGCTTGCGTTCTGTAATATCAATCACAGCACCGATTGAATGATCAGGATTTCCCTGAGAATCATAAGTAAATTGTCCTCTAACTTCTACCCAGTGAATAGAGCCGTCCGACCAACGTAGGCGATATTCATGGTGATATTCTTTTTTCTCGGCGATCGCTTGCTGAATTTTTGCCTTTGTTGTATCTAAATCATCAGGATGGACTTGATTTGCCCAAAGTTTGTAACTGGGTTCGCACTCATTTACTTCCAGACCTAAAATTGTGAAGTGACCCTCTGACCAAAGGATTTTGCCAGTTTGCATATCCCAGTTCCAGGTTCCCATGCGACCGACTTGCAGCGCTAGTTGCAGTCGAGCTTCACCTTCCCGTAGTGCTTCTTCTGCTTGCGATCGCTCTGCTTCAATTTGTTTACGCTCGGTGATGTCAACCGAAACCCCAATCATCCGAACTCCCCGCCCTGTTTGATCGAGATAGACTTGTCCCTGACTGTGGAGCCAACGGACAATACCATCGGGGTCAATTACCCGGTATTCTTGCATGTAGTACTGTTTGCCAGCGATCGCTTTTTGGGCTGCTTGCATCATCCGTTGCCGATCATCTGGATGAATAACAGCAACAAAGTCTTCTACTGTACCTATGTGAACGCCCCAAACTAAAAGCGCATTGGGAGAACACACTACATTATTTGTAATTAAATCTATGTCCCAGGCAACCATTTGAGCAGAAGATAAAGCTAGCTGTAAGCGTTCTTCTGTTTGCCGCAAGTTTTCTAAGATCGTTGTTACTTGGCGTTCAGTTTCTTGGGTTGCACTTGTTAGAAAGGTTGACAATTCTTGCTTTTGATGATGCAAGGTGGCGATTTCTTGCTGCTGTTTAATAATTTGTGCTTGTAGTAAAGCGTTTTTATCATTGCCCTCAATTTCATTGTCCAAGCAGCGGGCAATGCGTTCAATTACTTCCGAACGAGAAATACCTCGCTTTCGAGCTTCCTCATCGAGCGATCGCCATGCTGTATTGGTAAGAGATACGCTTACTCGTTGTTTTGTCTCTAAGTCCCAATTGCTGACAAACTTACCATTAGCATCGCGTTTCATGAAGATTTACCCGTATACATACACGGTCTTTTTTATTTAATCTGAATTATTTATCCTCAGGATCTGTCTTAAGAGTGAGGTTTGGACTCCAAAATCAAATCAAAGTTCTATGTTTATAGATATTTTTGCATAAGTACTTAATTTTTTCACTAGTTTGTAACTAATTATGAACTATAAATAGAGTACGGTTATTGCGATCGTTTATGACTACAAAACCGAACCTCTTAATATTTAACGTTGATCTAATGTATTAACTAGGAAGCTTAAGATTAAGCTTAAAAAACTGAATACTTATTAAGTAAAGTCCGCTGCTTTACTGCCAGCTAAAAAGCTTGAAATTGAGCCTCCATAAACAAATAATGCATATTTAGAGGTGATATTATGGCACTGATTCGTTGGCAACCATTTCGAGATATGGAACGCTTAGAACCATTCAGTGAAGTTGACACTTTACAGCGGCAAATGAATCGCCTATTTGATAGATTAATGCCAACTGATGGAGGAGAAAGGATGGATTTTGCTTTTACTCCTGCTGCTGAACTTGAAGAAACCGATGATGCGATTCATTTAAAACTAGAAGTACCTGGTTTAGAAAAAAAAGACTTCAATATAGAAGCTGCTCCCGAATCAATTTCGATTAGTGGTGAGCGTAAGTCTGAAACCAGAACTGAAGAAAATGGCGTCACTCGTTCTGAGTTCCGTTATGGCAAGTTCCAGCGGGTAATTCCGTTACCTTCACAAATTCAAAACGACAAAGTACAAGCTGAATATCAAAATGGTATTCTCCGCCTTACCATACCAAAAGCGGAATCAGAAAAACACAGAACCGTAAAAGTTAATCTCGGTTAATTAGGGGTTAGGGATAGTCCTTTCAAGGTAGGTATGAAAATTACAAGACTTACGCAAAATTATGAAAAAACGTAGACGCGCCAGCGGCTACCTTCTCTACCAGAGGCTGCGCTAACGATTTCTATGTAAAAATTAGACACGTTCGCCCAGAAGTAAAGAGGGTTTGAGAGAGTTCTTGCGTAAGTCTTACATTAGTCAAAAAATCCCTTTTTCACAGGGCTACTTTTAGTAAACCGCCTCCTATTCATGGGAGGCGGTTTCATCAAATCTCATTATAAAAAATCTAGACTTTAAAGTACAACGTGAACATTTTTGCCAATTTGTCATAAATTTTTGTATAAATAATTGATAATGAGCTGATATCTACTTTTGGAATTTAACAGCCCAAAGAGATAGAGAAAATAGGACAGAGATGTTGATAATGATCTATAAGCCGAGAGAATAGCCAAAAAATTACTCCTAAAACTATTTGCGCTAAATTACTGACTTGAATAAAACTTACAACTAAACACACACTGATCTATTTTTATTTGCTTGAATAGCTATATTGATAAGATTAAGATTCACCATTCTTGACTATGACTAGTAAGTTAATTGATGTTAGGGAATATACTGTCAGAGCGCATAAACGAGAAATTCATACTCGTGTTTTTCACTTTGTTTGTAAGCAATGCAACGAGACTACAAAACGTGAGACCTATGGGCCTCGTCCGTTATATTGTGAGAGATGCCGCCCTCCCCAACCGCCTAAAAAATCTCAACAGTCGTCTCAAAAAGCCAAGCCTAGACCAATGACTTATACCAGTGACATCAACTTAGGTTAATTTGAAGCTTTATGAATCATCAGTTGCAATTAGAACCTCCTCCTCAAACCTTTTTCTCTCCATTGTTAGAATTACGAGACCACTATGCTGGCCTTGTAGAAAAGTACGAACAATTGTATACACAGGCGCGATCGCATCTCAACCATGTAGAAGCTTTGTTATCTAACTGGTCTTCTGAGTTTGATGCTAACGGTAGGCTGTCAGCAGTTGATGTGAATCGTCAATCAGTCTCTTCTCAAGAAAAGTTGTTGTTATCTCTGCCTGATAGCATTTCTCGCGCTGGCATTGACTCGGAAGACTTTATTGAGTCTGAATCTGAAAATTCAGATAACTTGCAGATATATAATGTTGATGTAGTTGAAGATACCAACAAGACCGAAACTTCGACTATAGATACATCCCCAGAGAGTAAAGAAAGCTTAATTAAGGGAATTGACATTCCGATGTTACCCCAGCATCATCCTCTATCTCGGATGGAAGCCATCAAAAAGCTATTAGAAGAACATTCGGGTACTGTATGTCATATTGATTTCATCGTGCGATCGCTTTATGGTGACTTAGAACAACCTGTTTTTAAAGTAGTCAAAGGTAGAGTCCAATCCTCATTGACGCAGGGTAGAGAAAGAAATGCTTGGTCAGCTATTCCTGACGAACCTGGTTGTTATACTCTGGATTTAAGTTTAGTCAAGTCCAATCAAACTCATAATGGTCATTCTCAAGCTACTAAATACAAAAAGAAGAAACCTATCGTACTTCCGCAGACAAATGTAGTTCCCATGTTGAAAGAATTTGAGGGTCAATTTTTGATAAATGCCCTTTCGTCTTTCTTTGAGCAAAATCCAGGGAAAATTTTTACTGTCGCCGAAATTATCGCTGGGCTTTATGGAGAACTAGATGCTGAGGAAGTTAGAGAGATTAAAAGCAAGGTATTGAATGAGTTATCACGAGGTCATCGAACAGGAAGATTCTCTAGGGTTCCTGAACAAATCGGACTTTATACCTGGGACTCTAATCTAATGCTAGAGTCTAGCTCAGTTTAAATTAGAGCATTGGAAAGCAGGGGCAGGGTTAAGAGGCTTGTTTCTTTATTCTTTAATCCCTTCTCCTGTAACAATACCTCTGCCAAATTACGAGGATTCAACACCTGTAGAAACGGGATAAATGCGTCCTAAAGAGGTAAGCTTGGCAAAAATCTGGTTTAAACTCAATTAGTATGTAAGTTATCGCTTGAAAAGACAAGTTTTCTGTGGTGTAAAAACAGAGTAATTAATATTTATTAACCAGTAAATTAAATTGCCTACAGACTGCCTTATATTGCTTGCTGATAGGCTTGTGTTTTGATGTGTTTTGGTAATTCAAATGCCCTCTGGGGTCATCCCCAGAGGAATAGGCAATTAGCGGTTGGGCATTGGGGAATGAGGTTATAGTTTTTTTGACTGCTAGGTTAAATTACTTGCTTTCTCAACTGCTTGTTTTAACTCTTCAAAGGTAATACTACCGTCTTCGTCTGAATCATACTTTACTAGTAACTCCTGGGGGCCACTAGTATTTGTTTCTGATGAGACGATTGCACTTAAACCAGGACTTAAGAAAAGCTCATTAATGGAGACTTTGCCGTCTTGATCGCGATCTAATTTGTTAAAAAGAGATTGAAGCTCTTGCTCGGTTGCCATAAGTTTCTATTTGAAATTAATTTTTCAATTTAATACCTCATTAATATCTCATTAATATCTCAAAATTAAACAAACTTATATCCTTAGACGTAGAAATGGGTATCGCTGGGGCTTAGATCAGGTGTACACTGCGTGCTTGGTCAGTGTAGGTAGTTCACTTCTCTATAAAACGCCAAACACCATCTTATTCTTCTAAAGTTTTATCTTCTAATAAAAAAAAATTACTCTAATCAGGTATAAACCAGCAGTTTTATCAGCAGAATTTGTACTTAAAACTTTTTCAAAATAAACTTTTGCCTGTTCAAAATTACCTTGACGATAATCATCTAAAGCTTGCTCAAAATCAGGCTAAGACTTGAGCTTTAAATATTTGATTTCATCAACTTCTGCATCGAGTATTTCATAAACAGAAATAGGTTCGTTTCGTCCTTTAACGACTACTCTGTCTAAAAAACGAAGATTAAACGTAGACGCAAAGCGGCTTGCCGGAGGCTACCGCAAAGTATGCAGCGAAAAGTTGTCATAGCGAAGCGTTAGCGAGTCTGCGAGCGTCGGAGGGTTTCCCTCCGTAACAAACTTTTCAAGACAAAGTACGCAAAGAAAGAGATCAGTTAAGGATTTCGCTATTAAGT
>JBBSOP010000061.1:0-14868 GCA_038259655.1 Chroococcales cyanobacterium | reverse complement strand
TGAACGATGAAAAGCCTTTACCTTTTGCCGACGTATTGCTCCCATCTATCTTAGTAGGACGACAGAAATTACTAACTTGTTTAGGATCAGCATCGTTATCACCAGATTGTTTACCTTTGAAACTGCTTTCAGAAAAAGCTTATCGGCAACTAGAGCGCGGTTTACTACAGAGATTAGTAAATCTCAGTGCCAAAACCCTACAATTTGAATTTACTAAATTTCGTCCCCATGATTATCATCTACTCAACTTGATGCTAGAAAAATTGAATTTATTAGCAGAAGGACAATCAAATAATCCTAGTCAAAAATATTATATTGATTTTGTTGATCAACTTTTACACGACGGATTGCTGGGGTTTTTTCAAAAATATGCAGTTTTGGGCAGACTAATAGCAACGGCCATTGATTTTTGGGTGGAAGCAACAGCAGAATTTATCCAATGCTTACAAGCTGACAAAGCTGAAATTGAAAGTATTTTAAATTTAAGGAAAATTGATCTAGGGATAGTTACAGCTATTTCTGGTTCACTTTCTGACTTTCACAATCGTGGTCGTTCTGTCTTGATTCTCACTTTTGTATCTGGACAAAAGCTAGTTTACAAACCCAAAAACTTAGGTTTAGAAGTCATCTATAACCAGTTATTGAATTGGTGTAATCAGCAGAGCGCACCTTTACCGTTTAAAGTTATGAGATTGTTAGACCGCCATACCTATGGTTGGGTTTTGGACTATGTAGAACAACAGCCGTGTGAGGATGAAGCAGCAGCGCAACGATTTTATCAGCGTGCTGGTATGTTGTTGTGCCTGTTGTATGTTCTGGGAGGGAATGATTGTCACTACGAGAATTTAATTGCTAGCGGTGAACATCCGATGTTAGTTGACGCAGAAACTCTATTGCATCCACAAGCCAATCCTATAGAAGGTTCTGTGCAATCTATCGAAGAAATGAATGAAATTGAGCAACAATTCCAGGATTCCGTGTTGCGGACTGGACTTTTGCCTCGTTGGGACTTTAGCCCAGACAAGCGAGTTGCTTACGACATTAGTGCTATGGGTAGTGTTAACCCACAGCAAGCACCTTGGCGAGTTCCACGCTGGAAAGCTGTCAATACGGACGAAATGCACTTGGCCTATGAGGAAGTTAAGTTAGCTGTCCAGACAAATGTACCAATGTTACATGGAGTTGCTCTCTCCCCTAACGACTACTTGGAGGAAATAGTCGCAGGGTTTCGGCAAATGTATCACTTTTTGAGCGATCGCCGATCAGCATTACTGGCAAATAATAACTTTTTGACATCATTGCCAGCACAACAGATACGGTTTATTTTTCGCCCTACCAATTTTTATCACCTCCTCTTAGAAAAGACGCTAGCTCCAGAATTTCTGCGTTCTGGAGTTGAGCGTAGTATTGAGCTGGATATCGTTTGTCAAACTTGTCTGACATCTGGGCAGAAACCGCAAGCTTGGGCAATTTTGCGATCGGAACTTCAGGCATTGGAGCAGTTGGATATTCCTTACTTTGGCACATCTTGTAGCAGTGATGCTCTAACTATTGGGCTGAAGCAACCTATAGAAAAATATTTTAAACAACCAAGCTACAACCAATTTCTCAGGCGATTGCAAAACCTCAACGAAACAGATTTAGCTAGCCAAATAGAAATTATCCGAGGTTCTTTTTATGCCAGAGTGGTGCAAACTCCTGTTGCTGAAGAACTATCAAAGTCTAACTCTTTAAAAACTACCGATTTCTCCAAAACTGCTCCTTTAACTACCTCTCAACTGCTCCAGAAAGCTGAAGCCATTGCTCAGGAAATTGAAGCAAGATGTCTGCGTGACACTGCTGGCAATGTCAACTGGATTGGCTTCGGCTATGTACCCAATGCTGAACGGTTCCAATTCCAGCCTTTGGGTTTTAGTCTCTACGATGGTAGTTGTGGTGTTGCTTTATTTCTGGCAGCTGTTGCTCATGTCACAGGTAGTAACCATTGGGGTAACTTGGCTGTGGATGCGCTACAATCTTTGCGGACAGTATTACAGACATCTAATGATGTATTCGCGCAAAAGTTGGCTCGGCGAATTGGCATTGGTGGTGGAACAGGAATTGGCTCGATTATTTATTCTCTAGTCAAAATCAGCCAATTCCTATCAAATACAGCACTTTTAGAGGATGCCCAGTTAGCTGCTAAGTTAATTACACCAGAACTCATCGCTACCGACCAACAGCTAGATGTAATCGGGGGAGCAGTGGGAGCAATTTTAGGGTTACTGTCACTTTATCAACAGACAGGTGAAGCAAGGGTTTTAGACCAAGCTATTCAGTGCGGTCAGCATTTGCTTGCCCATCGTGTCAGCAATCTAGAATCGCCCAAAGCCTGGAAAACTATAGCCCAAAAGCCGTTAACAGGTTTTTCTCATGGGGCAGCTGGTATTGCTTATACTTTATTGCGCCTTTTTGCTATCACCAAAGACCAAACCTATTTACAAGCAGCTAAGGAGGGAATCGCCTATGAACACAGTGTTTTCTCAACTGCCACCGCCAACTGGCCTGACCTGCGCCAACAACAACCTAGATTTATGGTCACTTGGTGTCATGGCGCTCCTGGTATTGCTATAGCACGGTTGGGTACTTTGTCAATATATCAGACGAATGAAATATATCAAGATGTGGAAGTTGCATTGGAGACGACTCAAAAGTATGGCTTACAAGGTGTAGACCATCTCTGTTGTGGCAATTTTGGCCGTATAGAAGTCCTATTAATAGCAGCACAAAAACTATCTCGTCCCCAGTTGCGAGAAACTGCTCAGAAAAAAGCAGCTTGGGTGGTAGCACAAGCAGATAAAAGAAGTGGGTATCAGCTGTTTAACAACTTGCCAAATTCCTTGTTCAATCCTGGGTTTTTTCAGGGAACAGCGGGAATAGGCTACGAGTTGTTACGGCTAGCGTATCCAGAAGTGTTGCCAACAGTGCTGCTGTGGGAATAAATATGATTGCTAGAATCTTCTCGCTGGTTTGGCTTCGACATTTGTTGAGTTTCATTCAACTTGGTAATTCGATGCGATCGCATTTTTCTATTTTGGCGGGTTTAAGATAATAAGTGTCACTGACAAAAGACTTATGACATTAACCCTAAACTTGCCACCAGAATTAGAACAGTATCTTGCACAGCAAGCTCAACAGCAAGGGATTTCTATTGAGACATATACATTGCAGATTTTGGAAGAATATATTCTGCCAAAAGAAAACCAGTCTAAGTTAGTAAATCTGCTGCAATCTTGGATGGATGAAGGTAATGCTGATGAGCAGCAAGAAACTGGAGAATATTTAATCTATGCCTTGGATGAAGATAGATTATCTAATCGTAAGTTATTCCCTGTTGAGTTAAAAGGTGTAACTTGGTGAGTTGCGTTATCCTGTTGGATGCTGGCCCCTGCTGACTTGTGGTAAAATATTCAAGCAACTTAAGTGAAACCCAACGCCATATAAAACAACGCTGGGTTTGTTTTCCACTATCTCCTACTACCTAAAACTCACCTGCTAAAGCAGAAACGCAACGTTCACAAAGTAGGGGATGCTCTTTTGATTCTCCCACATAGATAGAGTAATTCCAGCAGCGATCGCATTTTTCCCCGTCTGCATTTACTACCCCAATTTTCCAGTCTTCTGTCTGCGCTGTATATTTTAATCCTTGCAATTTCTCAGCAGAATCTAATATTTCCACTTGGGAAGTTAGCAATAAATACCGCAGTTCATCAATACCATTACCTTTTTTGGGGTTAAAGGCTTTGATAGCATTGCCTAACTGCTTGTGGGGTATATGAATCAAGGCTTTCGCTTCCAGGGAAGAACCAATCATTTTTTCTATCCTGGCTTGTTCTAACACCTTATTAACATCGGTGCGGAGTTGTCGCAGTGCTGACCAAAATTCCCCTAAATCGGGATTACTCCATTTTTGGTCTATCTGCACCCAACCAGCCTCAAACACTGATTTATAAGGTGTTTTGTAGGGGATAAATTGCCAAATATCCTCAGCAGTATGACACAATACAGGTGCGATCGCTCGTGCTAAATTTTCTAAAGCAATCTGCAATACTGTCTGACAACTGCGACGGCGGAACGCATCGGTTGCGCTGATGTAAAGTCTATCTTTGGCAACATCTAAATAGAAGTTGGATAAATCCACCACGCAGAAATTCTGCACGGTTTGGAAAAAGCGGAAGAATTGGAAACTCTCAAAAGCTGCGGTTACTTCCTCAAACACCTCGTTAATGCGGTGCAACATATAGCGGTCAAGTTCTGGCAAGTCCTCAAAGGGAACTGCATCTTTTTCGGGGTCAAAATCATCCAAGCTACCCAGCAAAAACCGCGCTGTATTGCGAATCTTGCCTCTAACATCGTTAAGTTGCTTGATGATGTTTTTACCAATGCGGACATCGCCAGAGTAATCTACCGATGATACCCACAACCTCAATACATCTGCACCGTAAGGCGGTTCTGCTTTTTGATTTTTCCCGCCTTCAATGATTGTATTTGGGTCAACCACATTACCTTCTGACTTACTCATCTTTCGCCCTTGTTCATCCAAAGCGAAGCCGTGAGTTAAGACAGTTTTGTAAGGCGCAATGTCATTTACCGCCACACTAGTGAGTAAACTTGACTGAAACCAGCCGCGATGTTGGTCGGAACCTTCCAAATACATATCAGCAGGATAGCGTAACTCTGGACGTTGTTTAGTGACAGCTGCCCAAGATGAACCAGAATCAAACCATACATCCATTGTGTCTGTACCTCTGCGGTAAGACTTGCCATTATTATGGTAGGACTTTGGTAACAATTCCTCTATTGATAATTCCCACCAAGCATCAGAACCTTTTGCAGCGATAATTGCTTGGACGTGGTTAATAGTTTCCTCATTCAGGAGTACTTCCCCCGTAGCTTCATCGTAAAAAACCGGAATGGGTACACCCCAACTCCGCTGCCGAGAAATACACCAATCAGAACGTTCAGCCACCATTGGCGTGATGCGATTTTCACCTTGGGCTGGAATCCATTTTACAGTAGCGATCGCCTTTAGTGCTTCTTCTCTAAATCCTTCCACAGAAGCGAACCACTGTTCAGTCGCCCGAAAAATCGTCGGCTTTTTCGTCCGCCAATCATAAGGATACTTGTGGGGATATGCTTCTTCCTTCAACAAAGAACCAGCCGCCATCAACGCATCAATCACCGCCTGATTCCCATCACCCAAAACATTCAATCCAGCAAACTCCCCAGCTTCCTGGGTAAAATTGCCATTGTCATCAACTGGTGCAAGAATAGGCAAACCATAACGCTGGCCAACAATGTAATCTTCTTGACCATGACCAGGTGCAGTATGTACCAACCCAGTACCCGACTCAGTAGTAATGTAATCACCACCCACCACAATCGGACTTTCCCTATCAAATAGTGAATGACGGTAAGTAGTATGTTCTAAATCCTGCCCCTTAACTGTGGCTTTTACCGTCAACTCAACTTCCAACGTAGCAGCCAGACGTTCCACCAAATCCGCCGCCACAATCAGATACTTAAATCCTCTCAGCGCCTCAGCGTCTCTGCGTGACACTTCCACCACCGCATAATTAAGGTCGCCATTCACTGCCACCGCCAAATTCCCCGGAATAGTCCAAGGCGTAGTAGTCCAAATAGCCACACCCAAATCCGTCAAATATTCACCCAACAGAGGCTGCACAGCCTCAGCCAACCCTGTAATTGGAAAAGCTGCATAGATACTCCGAGAAGTGTGACCCTCAGGATATTCCAACTCAGCTTCAGCCAAAGCAGTCTTAGAACTAGGACTCCAATGAACCGGTTTTAAACCGCGATAGATGTAGCCTTTTAAGAACATCTGACCAAACACACCAATCTGTGCTGCCTCATAAGTCGGCTTCAATGTCAGATATGGGTTATCCCAATCACCCCAAATCCCGTAGCGTTTAAAATTTTGACGCTGGTCATCTACCGCCGCCAAAGCAAACTCTTTCGCTTTTTGCCGCAATTGTATAGGCGTTAAATTTTGCCGTTCTGCTGACTTCATATTTTGCAGAACTTTCAACTCAATTGGTAAGCCGTGACAGTCCCAGCCCGGCACATAGCGAACCTTACGCCCTTGTAGCAGTTGGTAGCGGTTAATAATATCTTTGAGAATTTTATTTAAGGCATGACCAATATGCAGTGAGCCATTCGCGTAGGGAGGCCCATCATGCAGTATAAATAACTCGCCTGGGTTATTTTCGGACAGGCGATCGTAAATCTTATTTTCTTCCCAGAATTTTTGGATTTCCGGCTCACGCTTGATGGCGTTTGCCCGCATATCAAACTTAGTCTTTGGTAAATTTACAGTATCTTTGTAGCTTCCAGTTTCTGTCACAGTCTCATGCCTAAGATTTAGTTGTGCAGGTTCTATCAATTATAGAAGATGAGATGAAGCTCAAAATTAGCTATTTTATGGCAGAAGGTAAGACGGCGCAGTCTTCTTTCAAAGGGAGACACTAAAGCGGAAAGTCTGCGCGTCTGGGTTTCCACCAACTGCTCTCAACTCAGGTATCCCTCTGCCTTTTCCATAACACTAGTACCGCTGCGCGGAAGTCAAAAGTCAAAGGAATTGTATTCCGGGTTTTTGCGGCATTTTGAATGGTTGGTTTATTTACGCCGTGCTGTACTAGTTAGTTGTGGAATGCTTATTTTCGACAACATTGCTGAACGCATCAACTTTTTTTGATTAATCTTTATCTATAGTGCTATGCTTGACATTGACACATCAATTTTTTTTGAAATGATAGAAATGTACCCTTGAATTTATAAAGATACGTTCACTTAAACCAAAGTGGCAAAAGTGTTTACTGGTAAATAAAAGCAGTTTTAGGACTTTGCTGTGATTGTTGCTGCTTTGAACTACAACTAACCAGAAGTTAGTTAATTTCTGACACGAGAAGGAAATTTTAATGGATAGGAATAATCCTCAAACTAGTACAGCCCCAATTAAGGCTGGAAGCAAGCTGAGTTTTTTTGAAAAATACCTGACTATTTGGGTGTTTTTGTGCATATTGGCAGGAATTACCTTAGGGAGATTATTTCCAAGGATAGCAGTGACGCTAGATGCAATGAGTATCTATCAAGTGTCAATTCCCATTGCAGTATGTTTATTTTTCATGATGTATCCCATCATGGTCAAAATAGATTTTACTCAAGCTGCAAATGCTATTCGTGCGCCAAAACCCGTAATTCTCACCTTAGTTGTGAACTGGTTAATTAAACCATTCACGATGGTAGTATTTGCCCAGTTTTTTTTGGGTTGGTTGTTTCGTCCGTTAATTGCTGGCACAGAATTAATTCGTGGTAACGAAGTAGCGATCGCCAATTCTTATATTGCTGGTACTATTTTACTGGGAATTGCTCCTTGTACGGCAATGGTGTTGTTGTGGGGATATCTTTCCTACGGTAATCAGGGGCATACCTTAGTAATGGTGGCAGTCAATTCTCTAGCAATGTTATTTTTGTATGCACCTTTAGGTAGGTGGTTACTGGCAGCTAATGATTTAATAGTGCCTTGGCAAACAATTGTTTTGTCGGTATTTATTTATGTCGGTTTGCCATTAGTGGCAGGAATGTACAGCCGTTATTGGATTTTCAAACATAAAGGTAAAGAATGGTTTGAACGGAGATTTATCAAGTACCTCAGCCCTATTTCAATTACCGCTTTGCTGATTACTTTAATTTTGCTGTTTGCATTTAAGGGTGAATTGATTGTTAATAATCCCTTACACATTCTCTTAATTGCCGTGCCGCTATTTATCCAAACTAATTTCATTTTCTTGATTAGTTATGTAGCAGCATTAAAGCTCAATTTAGCTTATGAAGATGCCGCACCCGCAGCATTAATTGGAGCCAGTAATCATTTTGAAGTTGCCATTGCCACATCCGTAATGCTATTTGGGTTAAATTCTGGTGCTGCACTTGCCACAGTTGTAGGTGTTTTAATCGAAGTACCAGTTATGTTGATGTTGGTGGAAGTTTGTAAACGCACAGCAGCTTGGTTTCCCAGAGAACCAGAAAAAGCAACATTACAAGATCCTCGCTGCATCAGTGCATTTAGTTCCAATGATTAGCAACAAATACTAAACTTCCATGACCTCTTTTGATCATCCACCGAGAATATTATTTTTGTATGGCTCTTTAAGAGAGCGTTCTTATAGTCGCTTGTTAGCAGAAGAAGCTGCCAGAATTATTGAGGGCTTTGGTGCAGAAGTTCGTTTTTTCAACCCTCGTGAATTACCCATTTATGCCAGTGTTCCAGATACTCATCCCCAGGTACAAGAATTGCGCGAGTTGAGTCTGTGGTCTGAAGGTCAAGTGTGGTCTTCCCCAGAAATGCACGGCAATATAACTGGCATTATAAAAAACCAACTTGACTGGATTCCTTTAACTTTAGGAGCAGTTAGACCAACTCAAGGTAGAACCTTAGCAGTTATGCAAGTCAGTGGTGGTTCTCAATCTTTTAACGCTGTGAATACGCTGCGAATTTTAGGCCGATGGATGCGAATGTTTACGATTCCCAATCAATCATCAGTAGCGAAAGCTTACCAAGAGTTTAACGAAGATGGAACAATGAAAGATTCGCCTTACCGCGATCGTGTCATTGATGTCATGGAAGAACTTTACAAGTTTACACTACTTTTGCGAGATCAGGTAGATTACCTCACAGATCGTTATAGTGAACGTAAAGAACAAGCAGAAAGAGAAATAGTTAAAAGTAGCAACTAGTTTGCTGCAAGCTGAAACTAAAAGTTTTCAAATTCTTGACAATTAACAATCAATAAAATCATGAAAAAAGTCATGTTTGTTTGTAAGAAAAATTCCCGTCGTTCCCAAATGGCAGAAGGATTTGCACGCACATTAGGGGCAGGTAAAATTGCTGTTAGTAGTTCAGGTTTAGAAGCAAGTCATGTAGACCCGAAATCTGTGGATATGATGTCAGAAATTGGCATTGATATTAGCAATCAAACATCAAAAGCTTTAAGTAATTTCAATCCTGAAGATTATAATGCGGTGATTTCTTTGTGTGGTTGCGGAGTCAATTTACCAGAAGCATGGGTATTAAGAGATGTATTTGAAGATTGGCAACTTGATGATCCAGAAGGACAACCTATTGAAACATTTCGCCGTATAAGAGATGAAGTGAAAGAACGAGTAATCAAGTTAATTACAACTCTCACTTAAATATAAAATTATGCGTTGATCTTTGTGACTTTGTGCCTTGGTGGTGATAATTCAAACCAATTAATTGTACTTCTACAGTGGGATGAAAATCATCAAGCTTGAAAGCTAAGATGTGACTTTAACTATAATTGTTGTGTAATCCACATCTGCTTTGTGATTAATCAACACTCCAAAAACATCTTCAGCCATCCACTAGAGACATTAGACACAAGCTATAAATTTAGCTGGTTTGATTGGTTTTGCCTATGGTATCCTCCAGGCTGGCTAATTTTATTTAATCGCCATTGGCAACATTATCACAATGATCCAGATGGCTGGAATTGGCTGGAGTATGGATTATTTTTGATTCCTGGCGGATTTTATCTGGCGTTGCTGAGTCGATGGTTGCGTTTGGGTTGTCGTTCACCACGCCAAGAAGTTGGTGAATTTAATTCTCAATATCAACAAGCTTTTCGCCAAGAAGTTTTAGCACCCATCGTTAAATTTTATTTTCAGGGCGAACTACAAAATCTTGAGAACTTACCGCCAGCAGGTTCAATGATTGTGGCCATGAATCATGCGGGGATGTCCTTTCCGTGGGACTTTTTGGCTTTGGGTTATTTATTGAGTGATGCACAAGGATGGGAAGTACAATTCCTCGCCAATCCAGCATTATTTGAGCATCCTTGGATAATTTGGTGGCTACCATCTCAATGGTCGCAAGTTTTAGGCGGTGTGCGAGCCGAGTTAAATGATTTTGAAGCAATCATCGCCCAAAGAAAAACTCTTCTATACGCACCCGAAGGTGTACGTGGCCCGCTGAAAGGTTGGAAAAGGCGCTATCAACTAGAAAAGTTTGATGTCAGTTTTATTCAGTTGAGCGATCGCTATCATATTCCGATTTTGCCGATTGTTTGTATTGGCAATGAATCATTACATCCTTGGACTATTAATCTCAAAAAATTACAACGACTATTCAAGTTACCATTTTTACCTATATCGCCTTTGATGCTGGTCTTGATTTTATTTCCCTCGATGGGAGTTTGGGCTATGAAAACTCGTCTGCGTTACTTTATTCAACCTTTAGAACCAGCAGGTTTAGAAACTAATTTAGGTAAAGGACGTGCAGCAGTTTATCAGCAAGCTCAAAAATTACGAGAAAAACTGCAAATTCAAACTAATCAATTGTTGAGGTAGTGCCGAAGCGATAGCCTTTACCGTAGACTGTGTGAATCAGCGGAGCTTCACTACCTACCTCAATTTTGCGGCGTAGTAGGCGAATTAATGCTGCGATGACATTACTACTGGGTTGTTCGTCATCCTGCCACAGATTTTGCATAATTTGGGCGTGAGTCAAAAGTTGTCCAGTGTGTTCCATAAAATATTGTAGTAACTGGCTTTCCTTTTGAGACAATTCAATAATCCGTCCTTGGCGATAAGCTATTTGGTTGTCAAAATCAAGTTCTAAGTCAGCTACAGTTAAATTTCCTGTTGTAGCGCTGTGTATCTCCACACCAGAACGACGCAACAAAGCGCGGACTCTAGCTAATAACTCCCGCAGTTCAAAAGGCTTAACTAAATAATCATCCGCACCAGCATCTAAACCTTCTACACGGTCATCTAAAGTATCTTTGGCTGTAAGAAACAATACAGGAGTAGCTTTACCTTGGCGACGCAATTCTTGACAAATTTCCAATCCTGTTTTTCCTGGTAGCATCCAATCTAAAATTAGTAGGTCATAACTGCCTATTTGTACAAGTTTGCTGCCACTTGTACCATCATAAGCGGTATCTACGGTGTAACCTTCACGAGTTAACACACGGCTCAAAGGGTTAGTTAATTCAACTTCATCATCAACTAATAAAATTCTCATGCTGCTTGTGGTAAGCAATCGAGATATTCTCAATATAAATGAACTGCTAAGACAAGACACTTGTATCTACGGAGTTTTCCGATTGAGCAAAGTGTCCATAGCTAAGGATACCAAGAAAAAGAATGCTGACTGTTGCGTTACCGAAAGGGGAACTACTTAAAAATAGCATCCGCCTACTACAATCTGTAGGATTGGATTTTAGTGCTTTTTTAGATTCAACAAATCGCCAACTTCAAATTCATGATGCTAGTGGACAAGCAAAAGGCTTACTGGTGCGCGGACAAGATGTGCCTGTGTATGTAGAATATGGTCAGGCACAATTGGGTATTATCGGTTACGACGTGCTGCAAGAGAAGAAGCCGCAAGTTGCACAGTTGGTTGATTTGCAGTTTGGGTATTGTCGCATGTCGGTGGCAGTCAAAGCATCTAGCGCTTATAAATCGCCTTTAGATTTGCCAGCTCATGGTAGGGTAGCTTCTAAGTACGTTAATTGCGCTCGTGAATATTTCCATAGTCTAGATTTACCTATAGAAATAGTTCCCTTGTATGGTTCAGTAGAACTAGGGCCGATTACAGGAATGTCAGAGGCGATCGTAGATTTGGTTTCTACAGGGCGAACTTTGCGCGAAAATGGCTTAATTGAGATTACTACTTTGTATGAAAGCACGGCACGATTGATTGCTCATCCCCTCAGTTATCGCTTGAATGCCGATAATCTCAGCAACTTAATTGAGAAACTGCGGGAGACAGTTTTAATAACGATTTCAACTTCTTGACATCCTAAGCGCCGTGAACGGTGGGGGATTCTGAAGTAATGAGTAAGAAGTAATAAGTAATAAGTTGAAGAAAGAAATCAGTTTTTACTCATTACTCATTACTCATTACTTTAAAGCCGTCCTAGAAGGACGTTCGCGTAGCGTCTCGTAGAGAGGCTTTAGACCCAATCCTTTGGTAAACTATCCAACACCTAACCGTTGATATGACACAAGTTTCCCAGCCACGTCGTCGCAGCCGCATTCTATCACCGTCTACCATAGCACCGGAAGAACTTCATCACCGCCGAGAGCAAAGCCAGGCTCTGTCCATGCGATGTTATGCTGTGTTTGAGCGCTTGCGGGAAGAGTTGATAGAGACACACTACAACTGGTTTATTGCTATCGACCCAGAGAGTGAAAATTATTTGATTGACCCAACCTTGCCAGGACTAACCCAACAAATTCGTCATTCCTATAGTGATACCGATGTCAAATTAACCATTTTTCGACTGAATGACACTGGAACCTGTGGCAGATTGTGGGTGTAGGTTCTTTTGGTGATAACGGCGAGCTATGGTTTGATCTTCATCTGATTGCCGCTAATGAAGAGGTATTTTCTGTTGAAGCTTTATTTGATACAGGCTTTACTGCGGGGTGGTTAGCTATTAATACACAAGATTTGGAAGCTCTGGAGTGGTTAAGGATTGCTGCTCAAATTTTCATGCGAACGGCACGAGGAGAGGGACAATTCAACCTGTATGAAGGCAAGGTGATCATCGATACTACCGAGTTTATTATTCCTGTCCATGTTGGCGATGATGTTCCCGATACCCTAATGGGTTCTGCGTGGTTAGATATTATGCAACTGTTCGTCAACAAACCTCAAGGAATATTAACCTTAGAAATAGTAGTAAACTAAAAACAAGTTTAGCTGATCAGCCCAGTCCAAGATGGTCGGTAATAGATTGGCATACTTTTATTTTTTTTGCTTTACCTGACTTACCAGCAATAGAAAGTTAGTGATACTTGCTAACACACTTGTTTTACAACTTTTTAATATAAATAAATTAATGGAATTTGAATTTAATAATAATGAAGCGGTGAGACTTGCAGCTTTGCGCCAGTATCAGATACTAGATACTGAACCCGAAAAAGCTTATGACGATATTGCCCAGTTAGCTGCCTTTATTTGCGGTACACCTATAGCCTTAGTAAATTTTATTGATGAAAATCGTCAGTGGTTTAAGGCAAAACTGGGGCTGGATGTACCAGAAATGCCCCGTAATGTGGGTTTATCTTACCTTTGTCAAGAAAAACGAGACATTGTAGTAGTTAGGGATACGTTAACTGACGAAAAGTTAGCCATAAATCAGGCGGTAATTGATTACCCCCATATACGATTTTATGCAGGCGTACCATTAATCACCCCTCAGGGAGATATGTTAGGAACTCTCTGCGTGATTGACCACATTCCGCGAGAATTGAACCAAAAACAAATAGATGCACTTCTAGCTCTCAGTCGTCAGGTTATTAGCCAACTAGAGCTAAGACGAAATTTAGCTGAAGTGTGCCGTGTTTCTGCGGAACAAAAGCAAACAGAAACATTATTACAACATAGTCAGCAAAAACTGAGAGACTTTGTAGAGAATGCTACTGTAGGGATGCATTGGGTACAAGCAGATGGCACAATCGCCTGGGCAAATCAAGCAGAATTAGACCTTTTAGGCTACACGCGCTCTGAATATATCGGACATTCCATTACTGAGTTTCATGCTGACTCAGATGTCATCAATGATATTCTGCAAAGATTGAGCAGCAATGAGATCTTACAAAATTATGAGGCTCGGCTCCGATGCAAGGATGGCTCGATCCGGCATGTTTCGATTAACTCGAACGTGTATTGGGAAGATGGTAAATTTATTCATACGCGGTGTTTTACACGAGATATTACTGAGCGTAAACAAGTAGAAGTTGCTTTGAAGGAAAGCGAACAACAACTAAAATTAGCTTTTAAAGCTGCTAAACTGGGTTCTTGGCAACTTAATCTGCAAACAGGAGAGTTGTCTATATCTAGCCAGTGCAAAGAAAATTTTGGTTTGCCTCCCGAAGTACCATGTTCATACAATGATTTACTGGTATGTATTCATCCTGACGATCGCTCCTACATGCAAGATTTAATCAAACAAGCTCTCAAAAACAAGTGCGATTATGAAGCAGAATACCGCAGCATTTGGACTGATGGTAGTATTCATTGGGTGTTAGCTAGAGGTTGTGGAATTTACTCTCCTGATGGTAATCCCATCCGCATGATTGGTGTGACACAGGATATCAACGCTCGCAAGCTTGCAGAAGAGGAATTAAAACGGCAAAACCTGCGATCGCAATTATTCGCAGAAATCACTCTAAAAATTCGTGAATCTTTACAACTTGAAGAAATCCTCCAAACCACGGTTACAGAGGTACAAAAACTACTCCAAGCTGACCGAGTATTAATTTTTCGACTTTGGGATGATAGCTCAGGAACAGTAGTACAAGAGGCGGTGCTACCCGGTTGGCCTATGACTCTAGGAAAAAATATTCTCGACCCCTGCTTTCAGCAAGACTATGTAGAAAAATACCGTCAAGGAAGAGTCAGTGCCATTGTAGATATTGAACAGGCTAATATCGGAGACTGCCATCGAAAATTTCTTCAGCAGTTTAGTGTCAAAGCTAACCTTGTTGTACCGATTCTGATTAAGGAAGGTGTTTGGGGCTTGCTAATTGCCCATCAATGTGCATCACCTAGACAGTGGAGCAACTTTGAATTGGAGTTATTACAACAGCTAGCGAATCAGATTGGAATTGCTTTATCTCAAGCACAACTATTAGAACGAGAAACCCGTCAACGCCAAGAACTAGCGCGTTCTAATGCTGAATTGGAGCAATTTGCTTATGTCGCTTCCCATGATTTGCAAGAGCCATTGCGGATGGTAACTAGTTATTTACAGCTACTAGAACGCAAATATAAGA
>JBBSOP010000060.1:0-14876 GCA_038259655.1 Chroococcales cyanobacterium | reverse complement strand
GGGTTTCAGCTTTAATCAGCAAGCCCTACTTAGGTTAAGCGTATTTTGACAACAACTATGGTTAATCCTTTGAGTCAGCGACCAGAACCACATCTGTTTAAGGGAGGAGATGCCTCAGATTACGAGGTATTTACAGGTGAAGCAGGTACTTGGTGTACCCGTCATAGGGTGAGTGGAGAGACAATTCAATCCGTTAGACCAGCTATTGATATGTTTAACATTGCTAATCTAGGAGTAAATATACTCAATCTTGGTGTAGGTATTTACAATACCATCCAACTTCACAAGGTCAAAAAGAAATTAGACCAAAATCAAGATCAGATTCAATCATGTGTTGAAAAGTTAGACAGAAATCATAAACAAGTTCAAGTATTCTCAGATAAATTAGACCGAAATCATGAGCAAATTCAAACTTGTTTTAACAGTATTCAAAATGTCCTTACTGTTCAACACCGTACTCTTGAGTTATTAGTTTGTAATCAATGTAACTTAGCACAGCAAATGAATATTCTCCGTGAGGAGATGCGTACAGGGTTTCAAAATATTGTAGAAGAAGTTAAAGATTTAGAAGCTCGTAGGCGTAGAGAAGAGTTTGAGACTCGAACTTTTAAACTACTTAAAGCCTATGAACGATTTACCTATATATTGCCTGAATTACTAGAAGCAGATCAACTTATTGAAAGAGCTGAGGATTTAGAAGCTTGGCTGCGAACTCAACTTAATCGTATTGACATAGGCAAACCGGAAAGATTACCACTAATGGTGGCTCTTGCCTTTAGTGTCAGAGCAAAAGCTGATGCATTTGAAGCTAAAGGCGGAGATTATACAAATTTTGCTAATAAAGATATTAGTTTACTAATAAATCAACTGCGTAATGAGGCTCATGCATTCTGTGAGGGACGCAGTTTATATACTCTTGGAGTAGAAATGCCAGAAATACTCTACCAGTATGCATTTTTGAATCGAAGTCTTTGCAAAGGATATGAATTTCAGAAAAAAGTTAAGCAAGTTGATTCTGAATTTATTTTTTCCGAGGAGGAGTTGAAATGGGATGATGGAATGCAAGAATTAAGAGAATTATTTCAACCTAATATTGAACATACTGATTTTTTGGTTGGAAACCAAGATATTAAGCTAAATACTCTAGCAGACTACAATTGGTACATAGGTTTTGCAAATCAAGATAGATTAACTTTCAATGTTCATTCTCATCCCTCAATAAAACTTTCTCATATTCTGCAAAGGATAGGTCATCCAGAACCTCAGACAGGGGGGATCGGAAAAACTACACTCAATAGTCTTATGGTTTTTGCTCTACCTGAAACAATAAATAATATTTCTCAGCTTATCAAAAATGAGTTTGAGTTTGAAAGTTTTCTTAAACTTAGAGGTTTAAATAATTTAGATATACATAAATAATCAATGAGCGATCGCATCGCACCTTACCTCAATTCTTCAGCACGAAGATTTTCCTCTGCTGGCTCAACAAATTCAAACTTCACCTTATTATATAAATCCTGTAAAGAAATCTCAAAGGGTACGGTTGCAAGTGCGATCGCTATTTTTTACTATTCACTACGAATCATATCATGATTGTAAATCGTATAAACTTTTAAACCAAGTTACAAATGTCTGTGCTTTTAGATGTTGTGGATTTAAAATTTCATACTTTATAGCTTGATGCATTTGTCTTCCTGGTTGTTCTTGCCATGCTAACCAGGTGTAAATTTTAGCTTTATCAAAATAGGAATCTTTAAATAATGCTCCTTTATTTTTCGCTTCTTTTGCCACTTCCTGAGCATATTGCCAAATAACCTCGTCCTTATCTCTAATCATATAAGCTAAAAAAGTCTCTAACATACCTCTTATCTGATTATCTGGCATAATCCAAATACCAAACTTAATTCTATTTTTTGTAATGTGTATCAGTCCTGTCTCTGGTATTTCTTCTGGAATGTTAGGTATGCTGGGCAAACAAGCATTTCTTATACTCATCCAACGTGCGGATAAATCTTCATCTGCATCTATCACTAAGCCTAAATTAGTAAGTCCTGATGCTTGTAGTTCAGTAGATATAAGATTTGCATCAATATTTTTGTAACCCCCGCAATCTTGTATTAATACAATTGCTTGCTTTTTATTGTCACCCCAAAGAACTCCATTTTTTTCTATTAATTCTGGAATGACTCTTAAATCGTCCTGTCCTTCTACTAACAGTTTCTTGGCTACGTAACCTTTTGCCATTACTAACGTACCTCAATTTCTCTTTCGGCAGCAATGACAATTTGAGGTTCAGTGAAGACTATACTTGTTTCTTTAGCTTTCTCAATTCTGTGAATTTTAATACCATCTTCACTTATATTTTCCTGTTCTATAATGCTAGCTAAACTAGTCCAGCAGTCGCTATTGTGAGTAGTTGCGAAAACTTGCACATTTAATCTTTTGGCTGTTTCCCAAATCAGTTTCCACATATCAGACATCGCCGTAAAATGGAGTCCGGTATCAATCTCATCAACAAATAAGTATCCATCCTTAGCACACACAATAGCCAGTGCAAGTCCTAATATCCGCCAAATACCATCACCCATACTGCCAATTGGCACACGCTGATTACTATCAGAAAGAAGCACAAAAAAGCCGCCCCGCGAATCTAAGGAATACCTTAATTTTTGAGAACTAATTGGAGCAATCCGTTGAATTTTAGAGTCTATTTTATTAAGTGCCTGCTCCACAAGTTTTTCTTCAGGTGTTAATACTATCTGATCAAATAGTTCAATCATCTTCTCGGTTCCTAAAGAAGATGATGTTACAAATTGTATTTTTTGTGCCGGATTTTTAATATCTCGACGCAATCGGCGAATATAATCTATGGGAAGACCGCCATTAGCTGATAGTGGTAGTCTCCAAAGCTCTTCTTCGTGTCCATAATTCCACTTAATACTGAAATCTATTTCCCTTAATGCATCTGGCATTTCATCATATAGAAAATCATCCTCATTCCTAAGTGGCTCTTTTGAAGAAATCTTGCGTACTTCTATTGATACAACAAGCTCCTCTTGAATATTGTTATTAGTACCTATTATTGAAAATTTGCTCCCTAGTTCAATCTCGTGACTATAAAAAAGGTGACGAACATCAAGCTCTTGATCTAACCTACGCTCGCTACGCTCATCACCAAAAAAATATTCACTCCGGTTAGTCATTGTCTTACGCAGAGGCTCAACATTACTCCGTGAGCATAAAAGTTGAATAGCTTCTAGTATTGATGTTTTACCGGTATTATTTTTACCTACCAGTAGATTAACTCTACCAAGCTGCTGAAGCTCGAAAGATTGGAAACTACGGAAATTCTCTATTTTTATCGTCTTCAACATAATTTTGCTAGCCGGAGACAACAAAGAGTTAATGATTAGTATTAGTATAAGCAGTCTTAACACTTTTCACTTGAGTAAAAACAAGTGATGTCTTGCTCTTAGCCGCTTTAAGTCTACGCACCTTACCCCAATTCCTCAACATCAACACTTTCGTTTTGTGACTCAACAGGCTCAAACTTCACCTTGTTGTATAAATCCTGTAAGGAAATCTTAAAGGGTACGGTTGCAACAGCGATCGCTTCATCTTCTTCATCATATTCGCGCAGCGTCCATTGCTTTTTCCCGATTTTAGAAAATTGCTCTACATGAATCCGATTTTGGTCAATTAAAAGATATTCTTGGAAGGTGGTAATTGTCCGGTAAGTCTCAAATTTATCCTTGCGTTCGCATAGCGTCTCCGCAGGAGAATCGTAGCCTTTTGTCGATTTAGATAAAACCTCAATAATGACCTGTGGATTCAAAATTGTGTCTCTACGATTATTAAAATACTCTGGCTCACTTGCAATAATCATTACATCTGGATACGTGTAAGTACGTTTTTGAGGTATCCACAGACGAACATCACCCATACAAACTCGGTAGTTTTGCTTTTTGAAAGCAAAATTCAACTCACTACTTAAGTTGAGCGCTATTTGATTATGATTTACTGTTCCACCTGCCATTGGAATTATTTGCCCATCAATGTATTCACTTTTGTAATCAGCAGCTTCTTCTAATTCCAAATATTCCTCTGGGGTATAGTACCGCTGTTCTGTGACTTGCATAGTTTTATCATCCCATCAACTTAATTTGAATTATCCCCACAATCTCCTACCTGCTGTGCCATTTAATCTCTCATGAGTATCTTCTAATAAAGTTGGAATATCTAAACTTTCTGGACATCTAGGCAAGCAATCACCGCATTCTGTACAGCGGTTAGCTTTCATGCCAGGAAACCAATGTCCGGCATTTTCAAACATTCCATAACGGTATTTACCATAGTCGGTCATATCATAAGCTACGGTGAGATTTCGTAATCGCAATACCTCTGGAATATTAATATTTTCTGGACAAGGTAAACAAGCATAACACTGGCTACACTTATCAGTTTTTAAAATAGTTTTTTGGTGATTTTCTAACCGTTCAAGTACAGAAATTTCTGCTGGTGTTAATTCACCACCACAGTCTGCAACCTGTAAAGGTTCAATTAATTCATCTGCATTTGCTGGCCCGACACTGAGGGTAGTAATGCGGCTATCATTCAGCAAAAACCGATAATTTAACTCTAAAGGTGAAAATGGCTGACACAGGTCTTTTAAAGTTTGAGGCGGGGTGTAGAGTCTTCCTCCCTTATCAGCAGGGGAAATTATCAAAATGCCCATATCTTTTTCAGCAGCTAACTGAATCGCTGGTGCGTTGCGTTGAAAAAAATAGTAATAATGCAGATTGACAAATTCAAAAAAATCTGTATTTATTGCCGCTTGAATTACTTCTAATGATCCGTGGGTGGAAAAACCAACGTGTCGCACTCTACCATCAGCAACAGCTTCTTGCACTGCTGCCATGCAGCCATTTTTGGCTTGTACCCACTCTAGATGCTCCCAAGTATTTAAGCCATGAATACCCAGACAATCTAGATAATCGAGATTTAATCTTTCTAAAGATTCCCAGATGCACCGACGCATACTCTCAGCGTTAGCGGTAGGCGGAATTTTAGTGGTGATGTGAAATTGAGGACGAGATCTTAACAACCCACTTTTAATTGCCTGGCCAAGATACTCCTCACTTTTGCCGTAACCTCTGGCTGTTTCTAGATGATTAATTCCTAGCGCCAAGGCTTGAGTGATTGTCTGCTGAGCATTTTCGACATCAGCTAGATAGCGCATGGTTCCCAAAGAAAAAACCGAGAGGCGGAGATTTGTTTTGCCAAAGCGTCGGTATTGCATCTTGAACAGAGTTAGAAGTTAACAGTTAAAAGTTGAAATAACTTGTAACTCTTAACTTACAACTTTTTTAACTGTCGCCATCACCGAAGCGCTTGATTAAATCCTCAGGACGGAGATTAGAGATAAATTCACGAAAGGCTTGCTGTTCTGCTTCGTCCGCGTCGCGGTCAACAGGGATTGAAGCATCAGCAACGACTTCTTCCATTACCCATATAGGGGTATTAGTACGGAGAGCGATCGCGATCGCATCGCTAGGGCGTGCGTCAATTTCTTTTTTGACTTCACCTTGCTGGACAATTAAAGCTGCATAAAATGTATCCTTTTGTAAAGAATGAATAATGACCTTTTCTAAAGTCATATTCCATGTCTCTAACATATTCACAATCAGGTCATGGGTTAAGGGTCTAGGAGGCTTTTGGTTCTCCAGCGCGCCCATAATTGCCCTTGCCTGTTCTTGACCAATATAAATTGGTAAAGCACGCCGATCAGAAGCATCTTTCAAAAGTACGATCGGGCTGCGGGTGATGGCATCTAATGCTATACCAGCGACTTTCATTTCAATCATTGGTTAAGCCTCTACAATCCTTTGAGCGCTTGGGTGCTATGTAACAAATAAAACTCTTTATTGGGCAAGTATGGAAGATAAATAAACATAAGCATTGTTTTCTATAATTGCTTCTATTAAACTCCGAACTTGTTGTGAACACCAGAGTAAGTCAAATTGATCTATTTAGACAATAAGCTTCTTAACCAAGTATGCCTTGTGAAGGATGCGAATGTGTTATTATTTCCATAATAAAGAAAGTCAGAAATTATACTTAACTTTTTGAGATTATTGTGAGAATTACCAGTGAATTTTCGGGGGAATTAGGCAATAAATAGAGTTAGTTTTACAAAAAAGCCGTGTTTACAGGATTAATCCAAGCCTTAGGAACGATGAAACCCTTGGAGGGCGATTTTTGGCAAATTACTTGCGTGAGTCAGCCATCTGTTGTCATTATGCAGGATCTTGCTTACGGTGACAGTGTTGCTGTAGATGGTGTTTGCCTGACAGTAGAAAAAGTCTTAAAAGACGGGTTTATTGCCACTGCTTCACCGGAAACTCTGCGCCGTACAACTTTGGGGAATGAAGACACACAACAGAGATACGTCAACATAGAAACCTCTTTGCGGGTAGGCAGCAAGGTTGGCGGTCATTTTGTGATGGGTCATGTAGATGGCACAGGCCGACTGCTAGAAGTGGAACAGACAGCTAGTTCTTGGGAAATGACTTTTATTGCATCCGAAGCGATCGCACGGTACATTGTCCCTAAAGGTAGCATTGCCGTGAATGGCATCAGCTTAACGGTAGCGGGATACGAGCCAGAAACATCTCAGTTCAAAGTAGCAGTAATTCCCATCACTTATGCCGAGACAAATCTCCGCTATCTTGTCCCTGGTAGTTGGGTGAATTTAGAAGGAGATATTTTAGGCAAATACGTGGAAAAGTTCCTTCATCCTAGCCAAAGCAACCACGTAGTCTCAGTTACACCTGAGTTTTTAGCAGAACACGGGTATCTGTAAGAAGGGCAGGGGAGGCAGGGGAGGCAGGGGATGCAGGGGAAGCAGGGGAAGATGAAGAAATATAACCTATGCCCCATGCCCCATGCCCCATGCCCACTCGCCCTGAGCGCAGCCGTTGGCGCAGCCTCTCGTAAGAGAAGGGATGCCCTATGCCCCTCTTTTTTAAGAGCCTGGTTGCTGGGGTAGTTGAGCAGTTTGTAAGGTTTGTACTAACTGACCAAGGGCAACTTGTAATTGCACTCCTGGGTCAACGGCAACCCACCCGTTTTGGGTTAAGTGGCGGACTTCAAAGTGGAGGTGAGGCCCTGTGGAATTTCCAGTACTACCAACTCGCCCAATCACAGTTCCTGGTTCCACCCGCTGACCGGGTTGAACAAAGATTTCTGACATGTGACCGTAAAGGGTTTGTTGAGCAGAAGTGTGATTTATAGTAACGGCTAAACCATAACCACCCATCCAGTCAGCAGTTTCTACCTGACCTTTTTCTGCTGCCAAAACTGGTGTACCCATAGGCGCACCCAAATCTGTACCAGCATGGAAGCGGCGATCGCCTGTGATGGGATGTACTCGCCAACCGAACAATGAAGTAATCGGAGCAGCTACAGAAAGCGGATACATCATCCCTGTACCACCACGATAGGCGATCGCACCACTGTAAGGTATTTGTGGCAATACCGATGCTAAGGCAAAATCGTAAGACACGGTGCTGGGACGAGGAGCAACATTACCCTCAGCCATTGGTGGGGGCAATGTACCACCACTTGGGGCAATAGGAGCTGCACTCACTCTCGTAGTGGCAAAATCGCTAGGTTGGGGAATAAACCTGTTAGGACGATATGCCGTCTTGGTGACGCTAGTAGAACTATTCCCAGTCGCCCGCCATTTGCTGCTGTTACTAGCGGTAGCCACCTGTCGGACTGGTGCAGGGCTTGCTAATTGGGCAGTTTGACTTTTTCTGAGCCAATTAGGGGCTGATTTTTGATTAGCTAAACGTTGAGTATCAGGTGCTTTGGCACAACTACCACCAGATACACTTTGCCCTGAAGATAAAGTTGTGCGACAACCACTAGAGCGTTCTGTAAGTACTACCGAGTTAGGTGCTTGATAAGTAGCGGCAGTATCAGTGTTGTAATTGGTGGGGTCAATATAGGCGTTATTATAATCCTTGGTTTTCCCTGTTGTTGCTCTAACAGCATTATTCGAGTTATTTGATGGTTGGGCAACTTCAGGAAGTGTCTTAGGTAAAGAGCGAGGAGTAGTGGGTTTAGCTACCTCGGTTTGGGTTTTTTCTTGTCTATCTACGACGCTTGCTTTGGGTTGAGAAAATTCTACTTGGGGTTTTTCTTCAACGCGAACTGGAGTCACTCGGGAGTTTTCTGAGCGTTGGACATTTACAGTAGGCTCAGTTTCAACTTTAGGCTTGGATTGTCTAACTGTCACTGCTGATTGCTCAGTTTCAACTTTAGGCTTAGATTGTCTAACTGGCACTGCTGATTGAGAAACTTCTGATCTGCGAAGTTTCTGGATGAGTTTGGTTTGCCTTTGAGAAACACTCGGCTGCGATCGCACTGATTGGGAAGCAGTAGTATCTTTTTTTACAAAATTTGTCACCGCTGTCGGTTGGGAACTTTCAATAGTGGGAACGATGTTATCTATTGATGCTTCCGTTTGGGCAAACGCCATGCCACCACTGAGGAAACTAACACTGCTTAATAAATAAAAGCTTTGTGCTGGTAAGGTAGAAAAATAAATGCGGAGCAGTTTTCCGCAAGAAAAGCGTCTTGTCATCAGATCTTGCTGCTTGGAGTTGTGCAAACGGTTATGGGCAGAGTTATTGCGCTGCGTCATTTGTTCTCTCAGTTGTTTTTAGAGTAATCGAAAGATAGACGTATTTACATTTATGCCAATTCAATTGAAGTTGCATGAAGTATGAAGTCAAGACCCCACTAAGGAATTTAGGCGGCTTGTATTTCATTTTTGGCTTTTTTCATCCTTGATCCTGCATTTTTGCTTCAATTGATGGTTTGTCTCGCCCTAAGAGCAAAATTTTAAACAAACCTCTAGTTAAACAGAAGTCTTGCTATATCCCAAACTGATTATACCGGGTTCAACAGAAATTTCTGGTATCGCTAGTTCATTTGTATTATCTATTACCATTTTTAGCCGGAGATTTCCCTGATCTGTTACCCCAACTACAATGCCTGAATGATTATTGACGCACACCCTATCGCCCATATTGGTCAGTAAATCGCAATAGCGAGACAAGAGTATGCTTATTCCTTCTTGGAAAAGGCACTGCACACCGGATTCTATTCCCAGTAAAACGGTGGAGGTGAGCATTTCCAGACAAGAAATAGATTTATTAGCCTGGGAAGCTTGCCATAATTCTAGATTAATTCCAGTTTCTGGTACTGGATTTGACCAGTTAATGCCAACGCCTATGACTGCTTGAGTGATGCATCCCTTGTTTACTTTCGTTTCTGTTAAAATGCCGCCTAATTTGCGATTATTTAAAACTAAATCGTTAGGCCATTTAATCCCCACACTTACGCCGCACTGGCGCAATTGTGAGGCAATTCCCCAAACAGTTGCCAAAGTTAGCTGGTAGCTGGAGCTAGCTTCTAGTTTAGGAGCGATCGCCACCGAAAGATATAATCCTCCGGTGGTAGAAATCCACTGACGACCCCATTG
This sequence comes from Chroococcales cyanobacterium, assembly GCA_038259655.1. Taxonomy (GTDB): domain Bacteria; phylum Cyanobacteriota; class Cyanobacteriia; order Cyanobacteriales; family Nostocaceae; genus Halotia. Next base: position 5,323 of record JBBSOP010000060.1, on the reverse strand, counting down.
TCCTCTGCCAGCGGTCTGCTGAGTGGCAATTACTACAGAGCCACTTTTAGCCCCTTGGTGAACTAAATCCCAGAGAATTTGGTTAGTGGAGGAAACGCTTTCAAAAATATGTAGAGAAAACGGTAAATAATTAGACTTACGTCCTTTTTTCAAGGCAATTTCCAAGAGTTGCTGATCAAGTGCCACAATAGTTAGACCAAATTCCGTTGTTCAAGTTAGCATAAATTGGCTGATTTTTATTTCTGTTGAGATTTGGTTGAAGATGCATACTTGGCACTGGCACAATTGGCAAGGACTACCCTACCTAAGTTGTAGTCTTTTAGAACATTGGCATCACGGCTTTTTTACACATCAGTTTTGGCCGCGATCGCCGCAAGAGTTAACAAACGTGCTGCACCCAGAGGCATCAGTCTATCGTTTAAAACAAGTTCATGGCAATACAGTCCTGACTCCCCAAGAAATTGATACTTTTGAGGATGATTTAGCCTCGGCAGATGGTCTAATTAGTCAACAGCCTCTGCAAGCTGTGTGGGTAGCTAGCGCCGATTGTACACCTGTATTAATTGGGGATGTGACGACTAAACAAGTAGCAGCAGTACACGCAGGTTGGCGGGGTACAGCAGCAAAAATTGTCCCCCAAGCGATCGCTCGACTGCAAGCACAGGGTAGCAAACTGGATGATTTACGCATTGCAATGGGACCAGCGATCGCCGGGGAGGTTTACCAAGTTTCTGTGGATGTAGCGGCAAAAATCGGTTCTAGCATTATACCTCACGAAGACGAACAAAAGATTATCAATGCATTGCACGAGCTACCTAATTCTCCTCTACTGGAAGATTCTAATCCAGGTAAAGTCAGGTTGGATGTGCGGCGAGTGAATGTTTTACAACTAGAAAATTTAGGGATTAGTGCAGAACAAGTAGCGATCGCTCCTTACTGTACTTTCCAAACTCCCGATCATTTCTTTTCTTACCGTCGGGAACAAGAGAAAAAAGTGCAGTGGTCAGGAATTGTCAGCGGCAAAACAAATCAATAGCAGGAGCAGTCGTTGGTTCGAGCTGTTCGTGCTTTGGTTACAATTTAAACCGCAATCAATCTTTTTGTTTTGGCTGTCGTCATTCAAAGACTTCAGCCATTGCATTTAGTTAAAAAACAAAATTTAGTGGCAATCAGCTTAGTATCTATGCATCATTGCTAAATATCAGCCTATGTGTTAACAACCAAAATAGAGAATATACTGATAAATAAAAATTTACAGTAATTAAAAATCACAGTACAAGGTTATTACTTGAGCAATGCATTCACATAAAACTACTCTCTTCATCACTCACCGATGTATCGCCTAGGACGAAGTAAAAAAAATATCATTAAATTCTCGTTATCTCTGCCATAACAAACGAGCAAATGCATGATAAATTTTAAGTCCGTCCTATTCCGTTCACGGCTTACACCATGCATCTACACTGTTTACATCCCCAACACCTTGAGGAATTACTCACAGACAGTGGTATAGATTTACACTTGGCAGAGCTTAATTTTAGGTCGATCCAAGGCGCAAATGCTTATGATTACCTGCTAATTTCTGAGCATCTTCCTCGTACCAACACTGGAATGATTAAAAGTGGGTGGTTACAGCGTTACTCTCATGTCGCCACAGGCGGTTGGTGGTGTTCAGGATTAGATCCTTTAAAAAATTGGCAATTAATGGAATGGGGATGCTTTAAGCCGAATCAACCCCGGATGAACAATAAGGGTAAGTGCATTAAGTATGAGCATCCCCCCAGCACACCTACACGGATATTTTGTCTACGGGTGACGCTGTCGGTTTGGCAGCAAGTCTGTGGGCGTTACAATTTAGCTATGCCTACAGATATCAGCATTGACTGTAATGGCGCTGCTGTAGGCTTTTGGCAATGGGTGATGGAACATAATTTACCCATAATTATCTGTGAAGGAGTCAAGAAAGCAGCGGCATTATTAACACAAGGATACGCTGCGATCGCAGTTCCGGGAATTACCAGCGGTTATCGGGTTGTTAAAGATAGATTTGGTAAAGTTATCAATCGTCAGTTGATTCCCGACTTAGCAACATTTGCCATTACCAAGCGCACCTTTTATATTTGCTTTGACTTTGAAACTCAACCCCAAAAAATTGCCGCTGTCAATAATGCTATTTCTCAACTTGGCTGTTTATTCCAAGAGAAAAAATGCTCAGTCAAAGTTATTGAACTTCCAGGTACAGAAAAAGGTGTTGATGAATTTCTCATTGCTAAAGGTGCAAACAATTTTGAGAAAATTTATCGCCAAAGTGTTGATTTAGAAATTTACCTTGCTCAAATTAAACCTCATACCGAGTTAACAATTCCCGCAGCACTCACTATCAACCGACCTTATTTAGGAGAAGTATTTTTCCCCACTTCTGGTTTAGTAGGAGTTAAATCAGCTAAAGGTACAGGTAAAACTACAGCACTACAAACTGTTGTTAATCAAGCTAAAACTAGAAATCAAGCAGTATTGTTAATTACCCATAGAATCCAATTAGGAAAGTTTTTATGTGAAAAAATAGGAATTAAATGGGGATTAAATCAGGGTGAATGGTTAACAACAACCGATCAAGAATTACCTATTATTTTTGATTCATTTCCTCTGAATAAATCTGTAGGTTTATGCATTGATTCTATTTGGAAACTAAATCCTGAAGATTGGCAGGGAGCAATTATAATTTTAGACGAAGTAGAACAATCTCTGTGGCATTTACTTAATAGTGATACTTGCAAACACAAGCGCATCAAGATTCTCAAATTATTCCAACAACTAATTTCTACAGTTCTGCAAACTGGGGGATTAATAATTGCCCAAGATGCTGATTTATCAGATGTATCTCTAGAATATTTACAGGGATTAGCAGGAATTAAATTAATGCCTTGGGTGCTAGTAAATCAATGGAAACCACAACGAGGCTGGGATGTAACTTTTTATGATTCTCCTAATCCCACACCGCTAATTCATCAACTAGAACTAGACTTACTTGCAGGACGTAAATGCTATGTAACTACTGATAGTCGCTCTGGACGTTATAGTTGTGAGACAATAGAACGTTATTTGAAAGAGCGTTTAGAAAAATTACGACAGCAATTTCCTAAATCTCTAGTAATTAGTAGTCACACCACAAATACACCTGGTCATGCAGCAGTAGACTTTGTAGCTGCCATTAATCAAAAGATTTCTGATTACAGCGCCGTTTTTGTGACACCCAGCCTCGGTACTGGTATTAGTATTGATGTCCAACATTTTGACCGTGTTTATGGCATTTTTCAAGGAGTAATTCCAGATGCTGAAGCACGGCAAGCATTAGCTAGAGTGAGGGATGATGTACCACGAATTGTTTGGTGTGCTAAACGAGGTATCGGCTTAATTGGTAGTGGTAGTACAAATTATCGTTTGTTGTCTAATTGGTATCAAGAAAATCAAAAAGAAAATTTAGCCTTGCTCAGTCCATTACACAAAATAGATGTGGATTTGCCGTTAGTTTATGATCCAATTCATTTACGGACTTGGGCAAAGTTATCTGCAAGAGTTAATGCTTCAATTCGTCTTTATCGTCAATCGATGCAAGATGGCTTAACTGCTGATGGACATCAAATCTGGATGCGGAGTAATGCTGTTCACAATAATATTATTCGAGATTTACGACTAGCATTTTTAGCAACTGATTCTAGTGATTTAGCAACACGCAAGAGATTAATTTTAGAAATTGTTAAAGTTCAAAAAGATTGGTCAGAAAAGCGCCAAAAGGCGAAGGAAATTAAACGTCAAATTAGAGATATTAAGCAACAAAATCAATTATCCTCCGCAATGGCGATCGCAAATGCTAAAAATATTGATTATGTCGAACACGAGCAGCTATTAGCGAAACATACCTTAACAGAAAAAGAACGCAACCAAATTCATAAATATAACCTCAGACAAAGATATGGTGTCACAGTGACTCCTTTTTTAAAGTTGCGCGATGATAAAGGTTATTATTACCAATTATTAGTTCACTATTATCTGACTCATGAAAGTGAATATTTCCATATCAGAGATCAAAAAGAATGGTATCAGCAATTGTCTTGGGGTGATGGGAAGGTTTTTTTACCAGATTTAAAAACTTATACTTGCAAAGTTGAAGCTATGAGGGCTTTAGGAATACTCCAGTTTCTGGAAGCAGAACGAAGATTTACTGAAAATGATGCTGATTTGATGTTGCTAAAAGATGTTGTTTTTCAGCATAGTCAACATATTAAAAGAGTGCTGAGTATTGATTTAGTAAGAGAACAAGAAAGGATTTCGACAATTAAGATACTTGGGAGGCTGTTAAATTTATTGGGTTTAAAGCTAAAACGAATTAATGATATTTATCAAATTGATCCAGAGACTTTATATGATGGCAGAGATCAAATATTTACAGTTTGGCATCAGCGAGATGAGTTAATGTTGATAAATGATAAAAATATTGGATGTGAAATGATAACTTCTCCTCTAAGTTACTCAATGAATAACTCACAAACTAATACTGTTTTCGCTAGTGTCCAGTTTTAATAAACGTGAGTTCGATAGAACCTCACCCCAACCCCTCTCCGACGCGGAGAGGGGCTTAAATAGCCTAAACCAAGAATGAAAATTAAGGTCTTAAAGCCTCTTTCTAATAGTGATGTTAGACTGCCTTTTAATACATTAAGGACTACTGCCAATAATCAGTGACATCGTATCCCAGTTCTGCCAACATTTGCCGCAGTAGGGGTAAACTGAGTCCAATCACGTTGCTGTGACAACCTGTAATTTTTTCTACAAATAAGCTGCCAAAACCTTCAAGAGCAAAAGCACCAGCACAATTGAGGGGTTCACCTGTGGCGACATAAGCTTGAATTGCGCGATCGCTCATTTGAGCAAAATAAACCCTTGTCACTTGACACCTGACTAAAGTCTGATTTTGCAAAGTGTCAATTAAGACATGACCTGTATAAAGATCGCCAAAATTACCTTGCATCAATTGCCAGCGGGCGATCGCTTCACAAGCATCCGCTGGCTTACCATAAATTTCACCATTGACTGCCAAAACTGAGTCACAACCCATAACCAAAGCAGATTCAAACTGGGTAACTACAGTTTCAGCCTTGCGTTGGGCTAAAATTTGCACTAACTGTGCAGGTTCACTGAGTTGAATTTGTGACTCATCAAAGTTACTAGGTTTAACTATCGGTTCAATACCAACAGTTTGTAGCAAGCGTCGTCGCGCTGGGGAAGCAGAAGCAAGTACAAAAGGTGGAATGACCATAGGGAT